>NZ_DAINST010000028.1:0-32596 GCF_036741115.1 Dietzia sp. | reverse complement strand
GCTCGGCGAAGGACTCGCGGAGGCCGCTCCACCAGCGGTGCGAGTTCGACTGGCCGGGGAGCAGGAGCAGCGCCGGGCCGTCGCCGAGGCGCTGGACGGCGAGCTCGGTGCCGTCTTCGGTGGTCGTGGTGATGCGGTCGAGCTCGGGCATCGGGGTCCTTTTTGGGTGCTGGTGCTGGTGCTGGTGCGAGCGTAGCGGGGCCGATGTCGAAGTACCCACGAAGTTCCTCACGTGCCCACGAACTCCTATCTTCGTGGGTACCGACTCAACGTCGTTGGTACTCCCCCGGGCGCCCGGGTCCCCGAGCACCAGCACTTCCCGACCGCCACAACCCGGGCGCTCCCGCCTACGCGCGCCGTAAAGTAGCGCCCCCACAGAATTCCCCCACTGATCCACGATGACCCCGTGCCATTTCGACTTGCGTTCCGAGACCACAACGTCGTCGTCTTCACCCTCCACGAAGCAGCAGAGCGCGGCTACAGCCGCGCCGCCGTCGACGAAAAGGTCACGAAAAACCAGTGGTCCAGAGTGTGCCGCGGCGCCTTCGCAACCACCCCACTCTCGAGGTTCTATCGAGAAGAGCGACACGTGATCAGCGTCGCCGGCGCCCTCGTGGTGTCGGAACCCGAGTGGCGCGCAAGCTCCTGGTCCGCACTCGCCGTCCACGGGTTGCCACTCGTCGGCCACGATCTGCGGCGAGTCCACCTCTCCCGGCATGCAGAGAAGTTCGCGTTCCGTTCGTACGACACGAGGATCAAGATCGAGTGCCCCCTAGGACCGGAAGATCTCGGCGAAGCCCAGGACATCCCGACCGTTTCCCCGGCTTCGGCCCTCGCGCAGTTCGCGCGACAGGCGAGCTTCAAGTCCGCCGTGGTCGCGCTCGACGCCTCCTTGCACAGGAAGCTCATCTCTCGAGAGGCGGTGGGAGAACGGCTACAGCTCCGCGGCGGCAACGGCCTTCCCCGCGCGCGGGCCGCCGTCGACTTCGCCGACGCCCGCTCGGAGAGTCCTGGAGAAAGCATTCTTCGCGTGCTGCTGTTCCTGCACGGCTTCCCCACTCCGATTCCGCAGTACTGCATCCATGACGGCGAAGGTCCGACCATCTACGTGGCCGATCTCTACCGGGCCGAAGGAAATCTGATCCTCGAGTTCGACGGGAAGGGCAAATTCGACAGCAGCGAGAACCCCCCATCCTCCTATACCCAGTTCGATCGCCAACGCGACCGCGATTACGGGCTCGTCACGCGAGGATATCGCGACATGCACGTGACCTGGTCAGACCTCCGAGACGAGGCCCTATTGATCGCGCGAATCCGCAAACTCCTCGAGGTCGCCGCGTAGCCACAGCAGGCGGCGGACTTTCCGGATGGGCCGGCCAAGGTCCAGCGCCTACTCCCCCGCCTCAACCAGCCCCGCGAGCGTTGCGAGGTCCGCGGACACGGCGGCGCAGTCCCGCTCGAACTCCTCATCAGTAAGCGCCAACTGCCGGACCGCGAAGGCGGACTCCGCGCCGTCCGGATGCGCGAGCACCCGCAGCGGATTGTCGACGCCCCGTCCCATCGGGAAGGGTCACCGCATGGTCGAGCACGCCGCGGCCACCACCCTGCTCACGAACTCCGTACGCATCGCGCTCAGCCCTCGCGCCCCGCAACTCCTAGCACGGCCTCCGCGACCTCCGCCGGGTTCCTCTCCGGCAACCAGTGCCCGCCATCGGCGATCACGTGCAGCTCGAACGGCGCGTCCACGTAATTCCCAGCGAGCTCCGCCCCGCGCCGGTCGAGCGCCGCGTCACCCTCACCCCACACGTGCGCGGTGGGGACCGAGACGTGCCGCCGGAGAGACCCGGGCCCGGCAAAGGGAAGGGCCCTGTACCAGTTGACGGCGGTCGTCAACGCCCCCGAGCCGACGATGTCCCTGTGGAACGCCGCGATCTGGTCGTCCTCCATCCCGCCGCTCCGGAGGAGCCTGTCCATGACCCCCGGCGCCCGGGTCGCCAGCGCCTCGACGGCGAAGGGGAGCTGGAAGAATCCCATGTACCAGCTACGCAGGAGCTGTGGGCTGCTCGCCAGGGATGCGAGGAACGCGCCGGGCGCAGGCACCGAGACGGTCGTGAGCGAGGCGACCAGGTCCGGTCGGCTCGCCGCGAGTTCCCACGCGACGACAGCGCCCCAGTCGTGGCCGACGAGGTGCACCGGGCCCACGTCGAGGGCCTCGACGAGCGCGGCGGCATCGCCGGCGAGCAGCTGGATGCGATAGTTGCGTCGCCCGGCGGGCCGCGCCCCGGGGGAGTATCCGCGCTGGTCGAAGGCCACAGCGCGGTATCCGGCGGCGTCCAGGATCGCGGCAGTGCCTGCCCAGATCTGCGAGGTCTGCGGGAAGCCGTGGAGGAGCACCACGGTGCCGAGCCTCTGCTCCCGCTCGCCGGAGTCCTGCACGTCGAAGGTCAGGCCGTCGTTTTCGAGTTTCTCCATGGCCCCGATCTTCCCCTGCTCTGCGAAACCGCGGGGACGAAACCACGCGGACGGAAGAGAAAAGCGGGGGAGGCGGGTTCACCGCCTCCCCCGCGGGGAGAGATTGCCGGGCCGGAGGCTCGGAGAGAATGCCGGGTGGGGCGCCTCGCAGAAGTGGATGTCCCGGCTACTCTGCGAAATTGCCGGGTGGGCGCCTTGCGAGATTGCCGGTCGGGCTCCCCGAAGAAGCGGCCGGCCCGACTACTTCCCGAAGCGTTCCTCGAAGAAGTCGAAGGCCTGGTTGACGTAGTCGATGGGATCGGCGCCGTCCTCGATCGAGCGTTCGATCGCCACCCCGGCGCCCGCGAACAACGCCGGCAGGAGGACCTGCATCTCGAGACGCGAGAACTGGTCCGAATACCGCTCGACCATGTCGTCCTCGAGACCCCGCATCTTCGACTTCGCGCACATCCGCTCCTCCTTGCTGAAGAGCACGGCGATGTGCTCCCCGAGCTGGATGAGCTTGACCGGCGAGATCAGGTTCCCCTCGCTGGGCGAGAGCATCTCGGTGAGCAGAGTCCGGACATTGCGTACGGGGCCGTCATCCGAGGGAAGAGTCTCGAACCTCTTCTCCCACTCTTCCGTGACCAGGTCGACGAAGTAGAGGTACGCATCGTCCCGCTTCGGGAAGTAGTTGTGGAAGGTCCGGGCCGAGACGCCGGCGCGCTCGGCGATCGCCGCCACCGTCGCGCCCTCGTCGCCCTCGTCGATGAGGAGGTCGACGGCCGCCACCGCGAGGCGGCGGCGCGTCTCACTCTTCTTCCGCTCCCTCAGGCTCTTCATCGACCCTCGGGATCGCTGCCCTCGGCGCCGGACGAGACCGCTTCCGGCTCCGCCCGCTTCTTGCTCCACAGCTCGTCCTCGACCTCGACGAGCGTCTCGCCCTCGACGTCGACGCGCGGCACGATCTTGTCCAGCCACTTCGGGAGCTTCCACGCCGAGTCGCCGAGGAGGAACATCACGGCGGGCACGAGGGTCATGCGGATGAGAAACGCGTCGAGCAGCACGGCTGCGGCGAGCGCGAAGCCCATCACCTTGATGAACGGCTCGTCCATGAGCATGAACGCCGCGAACACGGAGATCATGATTAGCGCGGCGGCCGTCACGACGCGGGCGCCGTGCTTGAAGCCGTTGGCCACGGCGTTCCCCGCGGCCTTGCCGTGCACGTAGCCCTCACGCATCCGGGAGACGAGGAACACCTGGTAGTCCATCGCCAGTCCGAACACGAGGCCGATGAGCATGATCGGCAGGAACGAGATGATCGGCTGCGGGTCGGAGATGATGCCGCCCCAGCCCTCCTGCCAGAGAGCGACGGTGATGCCGAACGTCGCCGCGACGGACAGCGCGAACCCGAGCGCCGCCACGAGCGGGACGAGGATCGAGCGGAACACCACCATGAGCAGGAGGAACGCGAGAACAAGGACGATTGCGATGTACGGGATCAGGACAGAGGAGAGCCGCTCGGAGATGTCCTCGAAGATCGGAGAGGCACCTGTCACGGAGTACGTGGCTCCGGTCTCTTCGTGGAACCGGCCTTCGCCGTCACGAATGGAGGAGAGCACATCCGCGGCGCGCTCGTCCGTCGCGCCGACCTCGGGCGTGATCATGATCTGCGCCGCCGAGCCGTCGGGTGACGGCTGACCGAGCTGGGCGTTCGCGACACCGTCGATGGACTGGAGGTCCGTCACTGCCGTCGCCCAGGTCTTCTGCGCCTCCTCGGGCGACTGCCCGTCGTTCTCGACGAGCGCGACCATCGGCGCGTTGCGGCCGGGGCCGAAGCCCTCGGAGATCATGTCGTAAGCGATGCGGTTGGGGCTGCCTTCCTTCATCGACCCATCGGACGGCATGGCAAGACGCAGCTGCGCGGCCGGGATGGCGAGCAGCACGAGCACCACGGCGACGCCGATTGCGAAGATCGTCGGGCGCTTGCGCACCTGGCGCACCCAGCGGAGGCCCACGGTGGGCTTCTCGTTCTCGGGGTCCGGAGCCTTGACGAACGGGGCGCGGCCGGCGAAGACCTTGGTGCCGAAGGCACCGAGGATTGCGGGGAGCAGCGTGAGCGCGACGAGCACGGCGATCACGACGGTCACGGCGGCGGCGAGCGCCATGGCGGTGAGGAACGGGATGTTGATGACCATCAGCGCGACGAGCGCGATCACCACGGTCGAGCCTGCGAACACCACAGCCGAGCCGGCCTTGCCCACGGCCATGCCGGCGATGTGGGCGCGCTCGCGGCGGTCGAGGCCCTTGATCCGTTGCGCGAGTTCCTTCGGCGAGATGTCGTAGCCGTCTACGTGTTTGATCAGCTCGCTGCGGAAGCGCGACACGATGAACAGCGCGTAGTCAATACCGACGGCGAGACCGATCATCGACGCGAGCGTCGGGGTCATCGAGTTGATGGTGTCGGTGAACGCGGTCGCGGCCGTGACGCCGGCGATGCCGATGCCGACACCCGTGACGCCCGTGAGTAGCGGCATGCCCGCGGCGACGAACGAGCCGAACGTGATGATGAGGACGAGCGCTGCGACGATGATGCCGATGATCTCCGCCGAGCCGCTCATCTCCTGGGTCTGGAAGGCGTTGCCCGCGTAGGCGATCTCGAGGTCGTCGCTCTGGTGCTCGGCGGCCACGTCCTTGAACGTCGTGAGGTCGCCGGGCTCGATATCGGTCGAGGTCGGCGCGTCGAAGGTGACCTGGACGATGCCGGTCCTGCCGTCCTCGGACAGCGGACTCATCGCCTGGATGTCGGCGTCGATCTGCTCCTTCGGGAGGCCCTGCTTCTCCTTCGCCGGCGCGAGCTGCTGCTCGGCCGCCATGGCTCCCGTGGCCGGGTCGACGATCTTGTCCGGGTTCGCGAGGTAGGGCTGCTTCTTGAGGTCGTCGACGAAGCTCGCGACCTGCTTCTGCACGTCCGGGTCCGAGAGCTTCTTGCCTTCGGGCGCCTGCATGACAACCTGGCCGGAGGGAGCCTCGAGCTGGTCCCCCGATCCGGGGAACTTCTCGGCGAGCTTGTCCTGGGTCTCGATCGATTCGAGGCCGGGGATGGAGAACGAGGTCGAGGTCGGCTTGCTCAGCGTCGCAGCGGCGATACCGACGCCGACGACGATGAGTAGCCAGACGGCAATGAACCGCCAGCGATGGGCGTAGGCCGCTCGGCCCACGCGATAGAGGAACTTGGCCATGGGTAGGGCTCCTTGTTCGAAAGCGCCCCAGGCAGCCGAACCGCCCGGTGGCTTCTCACGGATGAGGTCACGGATACAGGTGGCCGCTCCCGCACGCTCGTGCGCCACGGCTCCCGCATTGACGACACAATTTGTACACGCGGAATGAAAGTTTGCACAAGGAGTGCAATTAGTTTTCGGGCCTATCGGCGCCCACGCGGCAGAGGAAATCCGAGCGCTGCGGCGCCGCCGCGCCCGGAGGAAGGCGCGGACCGCTTGTTCGAGCGGAAGGGCCCACGGAGGAATCCACCCAGGTGGGGGCCGAAAGTCGTGCCTGACGCCGGACCCCGGCGCCACCCTCGCGGGCGGCGACAAGCGGCGAAAGCCACTCAGGTAATCCTTGGAGAGACGTTGCTCACAGATTGGAGTTTGCTGGGTATCCAAGGGTGTGCGCGGACAGCCGCACGCCCGCGTCCGCGGCTAGTGCGCGTTGTTCTCGAGCCACTTCGCGCGGCCGAGGAGGCGCTTGCGGAGCTTTTCGGTGAGACCCTCCGCGGCGGCCAGCGCGCGCACCTCCGCCGGGTCCGGGCGGAGCTCCTGCTGCACGGCAAGCAGGCGATCGAGGTCGGCTCCGGGCGAGGGGCGGTCGACGAGAGTCATGCGGTCTCCGGCTGCCGCCTCTCCCGGTTCGAGCACGCGGAAGTACCAGCCCTGGCAGCGGAGCTCGGCGAGGGTGAGGTTCGCGCCGATGTGGCCGAGGAGGTTGTCTACCTTCCAGCACGGCGATCGCGGCTGCGAGACCTGGGCCAGCGCGGTGCCGATGCGGTAGACGTCCCCGATGCACACATCCGCCTCCGTGGCCCCGCGGCCGCGGAAGTTCTCACCGAGCATGCCCGGCTCGATGCGGACGCCGGGTAGCGCGCCGGCGAATCGCTCGTAGCCCTCGACGGAGAAGTAATGGAGCGCCTTCTCGGCGCCGCCGTGGACGCGCGGGTCGCCGTGCTCGTCGCCCTCAAGGCCGAGCGCGCCGATGCGTACCGCCCCATCGACCCCGTGCTTGGTGATGGCCGAGGGCTGCCCCTCCGGCATGAGCGGCCGGATCGTGCCGGCGCACACGGCGTCGAGGACGACGTCGACCGTCGCGGCGCTGCCGGACGCGGCGCTGCCGGCCGCGCTATTGCTGCGGGGTGCGTTGCTGCGGGACTCGCCGCTGCCCTCGCCCGTGCTGTCGCTGCCGCCCTGCTGCCCGCCCGTGATCATCTCGCACCGCTCCCCTCGTCGCCCGGCCAGTCTAGGACCCGAGGTCGATAAAGCCCCACCCGTGACGGCACACCGCGCGGGCGGCGGGGACCTCCGGCGTCATCGGAGTGGGACTACTCGAAATCTTCCTTCGACACGATGATGTCCTCCCCTTCGGCCTCGTCGTGATCGAGTTCGTCGCGCGTCTTGCGGCGCTCCTGCTCGCGCCGGCCGAAGGTCGCCCGGAGGATCGCGTCGTGACTGTCGGCGTTGGAGCCGAGGGCGCCGGCGATTACGCCCATCGAAGTCGATAGCCAGGCGAGGGCACCGTAGTCGAGAAGCGTGCTCGATTGCCCCAACTGCTCGGTGAGGAAGCCCGCGTCGATGACGATCATCGAGGAGGCGAAGATCACGACGAATAGGCCGAGATACATGAAGGCCACGCCGGTGAGCACCGTGAAGACGGTGGTCGAATTGTAGAGCCGCGCCCACACTCTGCTGAATCGACCACTCGATTTCGTCTCCCATAGATGGTTGGCGACGATGAGCCACGTGGTCATGATCGCCATCGAGAAGGCGGTGATGAGCAGAAGGCGCGCGGGGCTGAGGGCGCTCGCCATCTTCCAGATCGACGTGTAGAACACGCCGAATGAGGCGGTGGCGACCGCAGCGGCGAGCACGCCCTTGAGCGAGGCGACGAGCTTCCACGGCTGGTTGATCCGCATCATCCCGATGACGGTCCGCGCCCAGCCCCACCGCGTATTCATCACCAACGTGCTCTTCGCGTGGCCCGCGGAATCGTCGGTCCAGATGCGGTTCCGCGACTGCACGGCGTAGAGGAGCTCGTCGTGGATGTCCTTGTGGATGATTCCGGCGGCAGAAGCCACGATGAGCCGCTCAACCACGTGATTGAGACGGCCGACGCCGCACGCCGGGAGCGAAATGATTCCCGCCCTGCGCTGGAGGTCGATCTCCGCCGGCGTGGGCCTGCCGCCCCAGAGGCGCGGGAGCTCGGTGAGGAAGATGACGACGTCGTCGGTCTTACCATTCCGCGGCACCGAGGCACCGAGATGGACCTCGCCGTCGGGGTCGAGCAGGAGAGAGCCCTGCTCGATGGTCACATCGATTTCCTCGGAGAGGTCCTCGCGGACTCGCTCCTCGAGTCTCCCGCGGATCCTGTTCGCGATGGCCGTAGGGAGGCCGGGCTCCGCCACGATCCTCAGGCCTCGGCTCATGTGGGGCCACCCCTTCGCTCGGTCGACGCGGATTCGCGGACCACGGTAGCCCGTGCACGGGCGGTGGCGAAAGGCGAAGAATCGAGGGGCGGGAGACTTCGGGAGCTATGGAGAGTGCGGGCAGCGGGAAGGCGCTCGTAGCTACCCTCGGCGGCATGAGAGACTCTGCATCCGCACCCGCCCACGGCTCCGCAAACGACCACGCGAAATCCACCGACAACGCTCCCGTAAAGTCCATGCGAAGCTTCCGCAACGCTGCCGAGGACTTCCTCCCCGAAGCGCTCGGCGGGCTCATCGCCGCGCACCCTGATGCCGTGTGGGACGAGGCGGGTTTCGTCGCGCGCCGCTCTCCGCTCGTGACGGCGGACGGCGCACCCGCCGTGGCCCTCGTCTCCGGCGGCGGATCCGGGCACGAGCCGATGCACGCGGGTTTCGTGGGCGCCGGAATGCTCGCGGCCGCGTGCCCAGGATTGCTGTTCACCTCGCCCAACGCCGTCCAGGTCACCGAGGCCACGCGTTGGGCGGACCAGGGGCGCGGCGTGCTCCACGTGGTCAAGAACTACACCGGGGACGTGATGAACTTCCGCGTCGCCCGGCAGGCGCTCTCCGATGTGGAGACCGCCGAGGTGATCGTCGACGACGATGTCGCCACCGACATGGCCGGCGGCAATTCCGATTCCGACAGTGACGGCGGCCCGGGCCGCCGCGGCACGGCCGCGACAATCCTCGTGGAGAAGATCGCCGGCGCCGCCGCCCACCGCGGCGACGACCTCGCCGCCGTCGCCCGCATCGCGCAGTCCGTCGCGGACAACTCCCGCAGCATGTCCGTGGCGCTCGCACCGGGCCACCTCCCCACGAGCGGTCGCGACACCTTCGACCTTGACGCCGGCGAGATGGAGCTCGGCGTGGGCATTCACGGCGAGCGCGGGGTCTCGCGCGTCGCGGCGGAGGGCGCGGACGCGGTGTGCGAGCACCTGCTCGAGGAGATCACGGCGGCGCTCGGGCTCGGCGAGGGCGAGGAGGTCTTCTGCCTCGTCAACGGGCTCGGCGGGACGACCGCGCTCGAGCTCGATCTCCTCTTCGGTCGCGCTGCGGGGTGGCTCGGCGAGCGAGGGATCCAGGTACGCCGCTCGCTCGTGGGCAGCTTTGTGACCTCGGTGAACATGGCCGGTGCGTCGATCACCCTGACCCGTGTTTTGCCGGACTTTCTCGAACTCCTCGACGCCGAGACCGCCGCTCCCGCGTGGCCGCGCGCGCTCGGCGGTCCGCTCGACCCCGCGAACCCGCCCACCCCCGCGCGCATCGCCTTCGCGGACGGACTGTCCCGCGACGCAGCGCCGCGAGACGGCGAAGAGTGCGCCTGGCTCGGCGCCTTCGTCGAACGTGTGCAGGGAGCGGTCGACAAGCTTACGGAGCTCGACAGGCTCGCGGGCGACGGGGACTTCGGCGCCAACATGGACGCCGCGCTCGGCGATATCGCGCTGCCTATGCGGGGCACGGACGCCGAGCTCGCCGATGCCCTGTCCCATAGGTTCCTCGTGCGCGCGGGCGGCACCTCCGGCGCCGTACTGGGGACGGCCTTCCGCGAGATCGCTGCGGGACTCGGCAACAATCCGGGGGCCGCCGGGCTCGCAGGGGGTCTGGAAAATGCGGCGTCCGCCGTCATGGATCTGGGTGGTGCACAGGAGGGAGACCGCACGCTACTCGACGCGCTCGCACCTGCGGCACGGGCGGCGCGCGAGGCGGCGGATCGCGGGGACGGATTCGACGAGGCGCTGACGGCGGCCCACGATGCGGCCGAGGCGGGCGCGCTCGCGACGCGCGAGCTGGTCGCGCGCAAGGGCCGCGCCTCCTACGTGGGAGACGCGGCCCGTGGCGTGCCGGATCCAGGCGCGATCGTATTGGCCTGGATCTTCGGCGGGTCGGGGAAGGTCGCGGACTTCCGCGACTAGCTTCCGGCGAGCTTCGCGATGTCGACGCCGTTGATGATGTCCGAGAAGAAGCCCGAGGGATCGCTCGAGATGGTGGCCGAGCTCGTCGAGCCAGAGGTCAGCGAACCGAGGCCCGCGTCGTCGACGCTGCCGGTGGCCTGCTCGATTGCGTTGGGCTCGCGGATCGTGACACAGACGTCGAAGGGGTTCTCGGTCTTCGTGCCGTCTGTGAGCACGGCAGCGAAGGAAGAGCCGGAGTTGAGCACGGTGCCCGGCACCGCGTCCGCCGGGACCTTATAGGTGGTCTCGAACGAGACGTGCGCACCGAGCGCCGTGGTCCAGCCCGCACCCGAGCGGGATACCGAGTTGGCGTTCCCATCCTTGGTCACGTTGTCGGTCACAGTGCTCCAGGACTGTCCACCGATGAGCTTCCATACGCTCTCGCGCGCCGAGGTGAGCTGGAAGCCGGCGGGGTGGAAGTCGGTGATCTTGCTGATGAGCGCCCCTGCTCCCTCGACGGTCGTGCGGTAGGTCACCGTGCCGCCGGGGGCGACGGTCGCGTCGCCGACGACCTCTTTGGTCAGGGTGTAGTCGGTGCCGAAACTGCCAGCCCACTTGTACGTCTTCGTCTGGCTCGTCTTGCAGTTCGCGGTGGAGTCGGCGGCCGAGGCGGCGGGGGCGCCGAGCGCGATGGCCGCGCCGCCGGCGAGCAGGGACACGGCGGCAGTAGAGGCGAGCGCCGCGCGGATGCGTGTGGTCATGGGATGTCCGTCCTTTTCTGGTGCGGCGCCGCCTCGCGGGGAGGGCGAGGCGGCGCCTGGGTGGATGCGGCCGGCGGCTCCGGCCGTGGGTTGATCGAGCCGACCCGCGCTAGTTCCCGAGCGAGCCCGTGAGCGAGCCGAGGCTGCCGAGGCTGCCCGTGCCCGGGGTCGAGGGATCGCCCGGGTCTCCGGGATCGCCCGGATCGGTCGCCTCGGGATCGACCGTGAGATTCGCCGAGCCCGAGGACGCCGAGGTCGTGGCATCGCCGGCGTACTCTGCGGTGATCGTCACCAGACCCGCCGCGCCCGGCGTCCACTGGACGCTCGCCTTGCCGTCGGAGCCGACGGTGCCCGTGCCGATCACGGTGTTGCCGGACTTGAAGGTCACTGTCGCGCCCTCGGTGCCGTTCGCCACCGTCGCGCCGAGTGTGACGGCGGTGCCCACCTTCGCCGTGGCCGGCAGGTCGACCGTGGTGGTGGTCTCGGCGATGTTCGGGTCCGCCTCCGCGACGGAGACCGGCTGCGCGTCCGAGACCGACCCGGCGATAGTACCGCCGCCGGAGTACTCGGCCGTCACGGTCTTATTGCCCGCGCTGGACGGGCTCCAGCCGTACGTCGCGACGCCGTCGACCACGGGAGCTTCGCCGACCACGACGTTGTCGACCTTGAAGGTGACGGTCGAGTTCGCGGCGGCCGGGGAGACCGTGGCCTTGAGCTGGCTCTGCTGGCCGACCTTCGCGCCGGTCACGGCGTCGAGCGTGGTCGTCGACGGCTGCACCGACTGCGAGACGTTGACGGTCTGCGACTGCGAGGCCGACGCCGCGACCTGCGTGGTTCCCGCGAACGTGGCCTTGAGGGTGTGCGAGCCCGAGGTGCTCGGCGTCCACTGGTAGGTCGCCTGGTTGTTGTTGACGGCGGCGTCGCCGATCTTCGTGGACCCGTCGTAGATTTCCACGTTCTGGCCGTTGGGGATGCCGCTGGTGGTGATGTTGAGGGGCTTACTCACGCCGGTCTGCGCGGTGCCGATGGTGCCGAGGGTCACCGACGAGCTGGCCTTCTCGACGGTGATCGACGGACCGGCGTCTGTGAACTCCTGGGGGAAGAGCGTTCCGGCGACAATACTGAACGTCAGGCCACCTGTCGCCAGCGGCGTCGTGCTCGGATCGCACAGCACCTTGTAGGTCGCCGAGACCGTGAACGAGGGCTTCCAGTAGTTGAGCAGACCCGAAGTGATTTTCGTATGTCCCGGCGTATCAGACAACGAATCGCCGGAACTCCCCTCGCTGTTGGAAAGTGAACCGTCGACATACTTGAAGCACGTCGGGTGATTGTCGTCGATCCATTGAACCTGATTTAGGTACCGGATGCGTTCCCACGACGACGAGATGGTCACGGTGTCGCCGTACTTGACTGATGCCTTGTCAAGCGAGCGCGTGAACTTGATGCCCTGCGCCGTGCCCGTGCCCACGGTCTGCGCGCCGGCGGTGCCAGCGCCCACGCCGAGCACCATTGCCCCCGCGAGTGCCGCGCTCCCGACGATCGCTCCTGCCCGCCGAATTCCCTTGCCCATGTGCGTCTTCTTGCACACGTGCCGGCCCGTCACCGCCGGCTCAATAGAATGACATGGGTCACATTAGTTATTAATCCTCCACTCAGTCAACGTGCCCAATGCGGCCATGACCAGCTTTATTAATCATCATCTGGTGTTTACTTAGATCACAATGGTACATATGTCGACCGAATGTCCAGAAGTGGCGGCCGTCGGTGGTGGACGCGTCAATACATTGGACTTCCGGCGTCACAAGACTTGCCCGTTACCCCACCAGTCGCACGTTTTTCCATTCCGAACACCACCGCCTCGCCGCCCCCCAGCCAGTTCGGAAACACACACAAACCGCTCCTACCAACACACGAATCCACCCCCGGGCGAGTCGCCCGGGGGTGGCTACGGCCGATGCGGAAGCTAGGCGGGAGAGCTACCCGCGTCCTGCTGCCCGGAGACCCGGATAAGCTTGTCGTTGACAAACTCGCCGACACCCCAGCGCGCGAGCTCCCGGCCGTACCCCGAGCGGCCGACACCGCCGAACGGAAGCCCCGGGGCTGTCACGCCGTGCTCGTTGACGAACGTCATCCCGTCCTTGAGCCGCCGGGCGACTTCGTGGGCCTTCTCGACATCTGCGCTCCACACCGAGCTCGACAGGCCGTACTCGGACTCCTCGTTGGCGATGCGGACGGCCTCGTCGATGCCGTCCGCCCGGTAGACGATCGCGACCGGACCGAAGAGCTCGTTGCAGCCGACGTCCGCCGACGGATCGACGTCCGTGAGCAGGGCCGGCTCCATGTAGGCGCCGTCTCGGTCGATCTTCTTGCCACCGACTCGGACCGTCGCCGTGCCGTCCTTCGCCGCCCTGTCGAGGCGCTCGACCAACTCGTCGCGGGCACCGATGGAACTCAGAGGCCCGACGTCGGCGTTCTCATCGTCGTAGGGTCCGACCTGCAATTCGGCGATCTTCTTCTCCAGGTACTCGACGGTGCGGTCGTAGAACTCCGATTGCACGATGAGCCGCTTGGGGGCGTTGCACGCCTGCCCGGTGTTGTACATGCGGATCTCGACGTAGCGGTCGAGGGTCCATTCGAGGTTCTTCTCGTCGAGCACGAGGAACGGATCGTTTCCGCCGAGCTCGAGCAGGGACTTCTTGTAGTTCTCGCCGGCGGTCTTCGCGACCGCGGCACCGGCTCCTTCCGAACCGGTGAGAGAAACCCCGGCGATCCGCTTGTCGGCGACGAAGGGGTCCATCTGGGACCCGGAGGCGTAGATGTTCTGGAAGACACCTTCCGGGAGGCCCGCCTCGAGAAGCAGGTCCTCGCACGCCTGCGAGGAGAGCGGGCAGATCCCCGCATGCTTGAGGACCAGCGAGTTACCGAGTAGGAGATTCGGAACCGCCCACCGTGCGACCTGGTAGTAGGGAAAGTTCCACGGCATGATCCCGAGCAGCGGGCCGATGGGCTCCTTGACCACGTAGGACCTGTCTGCGCCCTGCGCTTCCAACTCCTCCGGGGCGAGGAGTTCCTCGGCGTGATCGGCGTACCAGTGGTAGATCGAGGCGACGATGGCGATCTCCTCGGCGGCCCACGATCCGAGCTTGCCCATCTCGCGACCGATATGGTCGGCGAGCTCGTCGCTCCTCGCGGAGTAGAGGTCTCCGGTCTTGCGGAGGATCTCCGCACGCTCGGCGATCGACGTTTCCCTCCAACGGCGTTGCGCTTCGACCGAGCGATTGAGAATAGCGTCGCGGTCGGAGTCCTCGATTCGGGTGAAGCTGCCTTCGTCCTGTCCGGTGCTGGGGTTCTTCAAGGCGAATGTGCTCATACCCCAGGCCTACACCTCCTGGCCAAATATGGCGACCTGTCTGGTTGCCACTATCGCCATTAGGCAGGCGAAATCCAGCGGGCGAGACTCCCCGAGCGCGAGGACAGGAAGTGATGCAGGCGCCGCACCGGAACAGTCGGCTCGTCGAGCGCAGAGGACAAACCCACGCTGCGGACGAATCCTTCGACCAGAGGTATGCGTACCAGCCCGAACTGCTCGGATTCAGGCGGCGGCAGGAGGGACACCCCGAGCCCCTTGGCCGTGAGCTCCCGGATCGTGTCGAACTCCGTGATCTCGAACGGCACGCGCGCGGAGAATCCTGCCTGCGCGCACCATTCGTCGAGCCGCACACGAAGGTGGTAACTCGGCGGATTCGCGATGAAGTCCTCGTCTGCGAGCTCGGCGAGCGAGAAAGACTCCTTCCCGGCGAGGCGGTGGCCCCGCGAGACGTAGCAATCGATGGGCTGGTGCCCGAGCACCGTGGTGGAAAACCCTTCCGGCGCCGGGATCACGACGGCGAGGTCGAGCTGCCCGTCGCGGAGTTGGCGCACGAGCTCTTCCCCGTAGGCCTGGACCACGTGCAGCCTGATTCGCGGATATCGCTCGTGGAACTCGGCGATCAAGCCAGGGATGCTCAGCGGAGACAGCGAGAGCGGGAATCCGAAGCGCACGAGCCCGACCTCGGGATCCGCGTCCCGCGAGACCGATCGAACGGTCTCGTCGAGCGAATGGAGAAGGGTCCGCGTGCGCTCGTGCAGCTCCCTCCCCTGCGGAGTCAGCTCGACCCGCCTGCCGACGTTCTGCACCAGGGGCACGCCCAAGGCCTCCTCTGCCGCGCGGATCCGCCGGGAGAGCGAGGACTGCGGCACCCCGAGAGCGGTGGCGGCACCGGTCACGGTCCCGTCAATCGCGAGCGCGTCGAATGCCGCGAGCAGCGGAAACAGCTTGTTCGCCTCGGACGAGAGAAAACGTTCCATTTCCGGATCATAACGTGCACGTGGAGCATTGGACGGAATGTTTACCTGCGAGGGAACGTGGTCGCATACAGCCGTCGTCCTGCAAAGGAAGCATCGTGAGCACAGCACCGGAACACACCGACTACCTCCTCGTCGGTGGCGGGATCGTGTCCGCCACCGCCGCGCACCTTCTGCTGGAAAGGCATCCGCAGGCATCGATCACACTCGTCGAGCGCCTCGACGCTCCCGCCCTCGAATCGTCCGCCACCTGGCACAACGCAGGCACCGGGCATGCCGGGTTGTGCGAACTCAACTACACACCCGAGCTCCCGAAAGGCGAGATCGACACCGCCAAAGCCATCACGATGAACCGCCAGTTCGCCGAAAACCTGGCGACATGGACCAGATGGTCCGACGAAGGCCGGATCGGACCGCTCGACACGTTCCTCACGCAGGTTCCGCACATGAGTTTCGTTGCCGGCGAGGCGGATTCCGATTTCCTCCGCAAGCGCCATGCTGCGCTCCGCCCGCTCCCCGGTTTCGAGGAGCTCGAGTTCTCCACCGACCGCGACACCATCGCCCGGTGGGCGCCGCTGCTCCTTGAAGGACGCGCGGCCGGACCCATCGCGGCAACATGGCATCCCGGCGGATACGACGTCGACTTCGGCGAGCTCACCAGGCAGCTCGTCGAGTCCGCCCGGTCACGCGGGGTGAATGTCCGGATGGGAACCGAAGTCGAAGGCCTGACGGCGGACGCTGCCCATTCCTGGACCGCGCGCTTGCGCCCGCGAGGCGAACGGGGCGTAGCCGGGAGCCTGCGCGCCCAGAAGGTGCTCGTCGGCGCTGGCGGCTGGGCACTCAAGTTGCTGCAGTCCGCCGGCCTTCCCCAGGTCCGGGGCTACGGGCTACTCCCGGTGAGCGGCAAGTTCCTTTACACCTCGGATCCCGCCGTCACCGACCGGCACCACGCCAAGGTCTACGGGAAGGCGCCCATCGGAGCTCCGCCGATGTCGATGCCCCACATTGACGCCCGCAGGATCGCCGGCGAGAGTTCCGTCCTCTTCGGGCCATTCGCCGGTACGAGCCCGCGGTTCCTGCTCCGCGGCCGTCCGTGGGATGCCCTCGCATCGCTTCGCCCTCACAACGTCGCTCCCCTGGCCGAGGCCGGCGCGGCGAATCTCTCGCTCGTCCGGCTCCTCTTCGGTGAGGTGTTCTCGAGCACGTCCGCGAAGGAGGAGCACCTCCAGGAGTTCGTGGCGACGGCAGACCTCGATCAACAGGGATGGTCGATGCGCACTGCCGGCCAGCGCGCACAGATCGTCGCGCCGGGAGCGCGCGGGAAGGGTGAGCTCCGCTTCGGCACAGAAGTCATCCGTTCGACCGACGGCTCGCTCGCCGGTGTCCTCGGTGCTTCGCCGGGTGCGTCGACCGCTGTCTCCCTCGTGGAATCGGTGCTCGACCGCGGGTTCTGAGCTACGTCGGCGCGACGATGCGCCCTACTCGAGCACCACCAGTCGCTCGGTAGCCCGGGTCATGGCGACGTAGCGGTCGACGGCACCTGCCACGCCCGCAGCGCCGCCGAACTCGGCCGGCCGCACGAGCACGACGAGATCGAACTCGAGCCCCTTCGCCGACACCGGGTCGAGGACGCTGAACCGCTCCTCCCCTGCGGCGAACGCGGCCTCCGCAGTCGAGGCACCCACGATGCACGCGACGCCCTCTCCCGAGGCCGCAAGCCATTCGCGGACGATCGCCTCGAGCTGGGCAACCGAACTGCGGCGCACCGGGATCCCGCTACTGCGCACCGAGACGGGAACGTTCGCATCGGGGAGCGCCTCGCGGATCACGGGCTCCGCAGCATCCATGACCTCCTGCGGGGTCCGGTAGTTGTACGTGAGCGTCTGTACCCGCGCATCCCGCAGGCCGATGCGCTCGAGCCGTTCCTCCCACGACTCGGCGAATCCGGCGCGGGCCTGCGCCCGGTCGCCGACAACGGTAAAGCTCCGCGAGGGGCAGCGCCGCAGCAGCACCTGCCAATCGGCGTCGGTGAGCTCCTGGGCTTCGTCGACGATGACGTGCGAGAACGGCCCCTCGACACGGTTCGCCCGCTCACCGGGAAGTGCCTCGTGGTCGACGAGGGCCTCACGGAGGTCGGCTTGCCGCAGCGACTTCATGAGCCCGAGCTCCGAATCGTCGGCGGCCATGAGCTCGTCGATGACCCGCGCCATCGCCCCCCCGCTGTCCGGCTTCGAGTCGCTCGCGTTCGCGCCTCTCCTTCTCCGCACCCGGGTCGCCGACGCGCTCCCTGGCGGCATCGAGGAGCGGCAGGTCGGCCTCCGTCCAGGGCCGCGGCTCGGGCCTGTGGAGGAGGCGGCGGGCGGCGTCATCGAGCCAGGGCGCCGCCATGCGGAGGTAGGCGGGAACGGCCCAGAAATCCTCGACGACAGCGGTGGGATCGAGCGTCGGCCCAGTCGGCGGCGGTGCCCCGCACGACTCCGCCGGCGGTCTCGAGGACGAGCGTCTCGGTGGGCGGCTCTTCGTAGAAGCGGACGGCACGCTCGATGGCCTCGGCGAAGCGGCCGTCGGCCTTGAGTGCGGCGACGCGCGGATCCGACTCCGGGCCGGCGTCCTCGCCCTCGGGCACGAGGTCGCCGATGGTGCACGTGAGCACGCCCTCCTCACCGGGGCTCGGGAGCACGTCGGCGACATAGGCCAGGTACGGGCGGTGTGGGCCGACGACGAGCACGCCGCCGCGCCGGGCGTCGCCCTGCGGATCGGCGTAGAGCAGGTACGCCGCACGGTGGAGAGCAACGACAGTCTTGCCCGTCCCCGGGCCGCCGTCGACCACGAGCGCGCCGCGGGACGTCGCCCGGATGATCTCGTCCTGGTCTGCCTGGATGGTCCCCAGCGCGTCCCGCATCCGCGACGTTCGCCCGGCGCGGAGGGACGCGAAGAGCGCGGAGTCCTCGTCGAGGGCGGCGGGGGTCTCGGCGTCGGCCGATGTACGTGGGCTCACCGCCGTCCTCGCCGACGACCCGGCCGAGGCACAGGTCGAGGGCGAAACGCCGGAGGAATCGGACCTCCGTCGTCAGACGGTGGATCTCGAGGTCTCGTTCCAGGAAGTCTTGCCCATGGTTGACGGCGTACGTGCGCAGCTCCCTTAGCCGCGCCGCAGCTTCGGCGAGGCGGCGGGACATCGCCTCGGACAGGCGCGCGACGTGGGCGTCGTCGGCGGCGATCATCGCGGGTGCGGCCTTCGCGGATTTCTCGGGTGGCAGGGCGAAGTAGCGGGGTGCGGTGTCGGCTAGGGGTGCGGGGTGGGAATCGCGGCGGGAATCGGGCATGCGGCGGCTCCTCATAGCGGGCGGCGAGGCGGGAAGAGCAGCCATTCTTACGCAGGTGGGGCCCCTTGCGGCAAGGCCCCCTCGGGGTCATAATATGAAATGGGAAGAGAGCCGAAGGGCTCTTTTTTTGTGCCTTTTTGGGCGCCGTCTCGCCGAGCACGCGTCGTGCGGATGTACGGCTGGAGAACTTTCTTGCCAATTCGTGCACCCATTTGGCTGTGTGGGGAACTCTCAGACACATGGCAAACAACGAGAACGGGAACATCGGCGCGGCGCCGGACGGTTCGGGGTCGCAGGGATCGTCGGATTCGCCTGGTCAGGGCGCCAGAACCAACAGCGGAGCCGGAAGCGGCGGCTACGGCAACACCGGCCAGGGCTACACGGGCCCGCAGGCAGGGCAGGGGCAGCAGCCCTACGGCGGGCAGGACGGTTCGCAGCCGTTCGGTCAGCCGGGACAGCCCGGCGCGCAGGGCGGCCGGCCCTATTCCGGTCAACATGGTCAGTTCGGCCAGGCGGGCCAGCCGGCCCAGCCCTACGGCGGTACCCCGTATGGCGGGCAGCAGCCGACGCAGCAGTTCGGTCAGCCCGGCGCGCAGGGCGGCCAGCCTTACCCGGGACAGCAGGGTCAGCCCGGCCAGCAGGGGCAGCCTTACCCGGGTCAGCCCGGCCAGCCCGGATACCCCTATGGCCCCGGCGGCTTCGGACCTGGCGGCCAAGGAGGCCTTGGAGGACCCGGTAACACCGGCCAGTTCGGCCAGCAGCCGCAGCAGAACAACTCGGGGAAGATCATCGGGATCGTCGCAGCGGTGGCCGCGGTCGTCGTGCTTCTGTCGATCATCGGCGTTTTCTTCCTCGCCAAGTCGGGCTCGGAGACCGACTCCACGACCTTCGACGCCGCAGACTCCTCGAGCTCGTCGAACTCGACCTCGCCGTCGACCGACTCGTCGAGCAGCAACCTCTTCGGCAGCGATTCTCTTCCTTCCTACAAAGCCGGCGATTGCATCGACGAGGAAATCGACCTCAATTCCTCGACACCCACATACGGCAGCTACCCGGAAATCGTGGACTGCGACGATCCCCTCGCAGGCTCCGAGGTCATCTCGGTGCGCGACTCGTCCAGTTCCCCGAAGTGCATCGACGAGCCAGGAGCATCCTCTGCCATCGGCTTCGAGAGCGAAGACATCGAGGCCCTGTGCCTCGGCGCCGTCGGCGCGGACAAGTCCAAGTCCGTCAACACCGCAAAGGAAGGCGACTGCATCGGCGAGGGGAGTTCCCTCTACGAGAAGGTCGACTGCGGCACCCCGGGGGCGAAAAAGGTCGTCGCCGTCGTGCAGAACCCTTCGGGCGGGGAGGGTGACGTCGAGTCAATCCCCGAGTGTGAGGCCGCTGGCCATCCCGAGACCGATTCGATCTACTCGTTCGCCATCCCCTCCGACTACGACTCCATCGACGCGGAGACGCCGGAGCGCGGTCTCTGTCTCGTCGACCCGTAACGGTTACCGCAGCTGCGGCGCACCGGGCTCTCCCGAATCCGCGGGCCCCAGCACAATCCCCTACGAAACTCGACAGGGGAAATTGTGCTGGAGCTTGGGGATTTGCTTTGAGAGCGGGGCGACCAGGGGATCAGGCCCCTCCCCGCCCCCGGTAGTCTTCTGGCATGACGACGGACGCCACCGCCTCGACCGACGCCGCCACGCTCTACGCACGCCTCCGCGACTCGTGCGCCGCCGAATGGACTGCGTACGCGGAGCACGAGTTCGTCCGCGCTCTCGGCGCCGGCTCGCTTCCCCAGGAGGCGTTCCGCGACTACCTCGCGCAGGACTACCTCTTCCTCATCCAGTTCGCGCGCGCCCACGCGCTCGCGGCATTCAAGAGTCGCTCGATAGCCGATATCCGGGCCCACGCCGAGGGCCTCGGGGCGATCCTCAGCGAAACCGAGCTCCACGTCCGGCTCGCGGAGCGCTGGGGCGTCTCGGCAGCCGAGCTCGAGGCGCTACCCGAGAAGCAGGCGACCGTCGCGTACACCCGCTACGTGCTCGACTGCGGCATGTCCGGCGACCTCCTCGACCTCGAGGTCGCGCTCGCCCCGTGTGTGATCGGCTACGCGGAGATCGGCGCCCGCCTCGCCGCCGAGGTCGCCGAACGATCCGAGGACCTCGGAACACACCCCTACGGCGAGTGGATCTCCGAATACGCGGGCGAGACCTACCAATCGCTGGCTCGCGACTCCGCCGCGCACATCGACGCCCTCGCCGGCGGCCCGCTCCCGCAACGCCGCATCGACGAGCTCACCGACATCTTCCGAACCGCGACCCGCCTCGAAGCGGACTTCTGGCAGCAAGCGCTCGACCACTGAGTGGATCGGCTACCTTTTAACGGAATTCCAAGGACGCACCCGCGCCGAGAGTCCCTAGCCCCAGGAGCCGCCATGCCCCGCCGTTCCGCACCCCTATCCCTGTGGACCTTGCACGGGAACGGCCGCACGGTCGCGCCCGACGCGATCGTCGCCCCGGACGAGCGCCTCGCCTGGCCACTCACCATCGGCATCGGGGCGCAGCACGTCGTCGCGATGTTCGGGGCGACGTTCCTCGTCCCCGTCATCACCGGCTTCCCGCCGTCGACCACGCTGCTGTTCTCCGGAATCGGGACCATCGCGTTCCTTCTCATAACGCGGAACCGGATGCCGAGCTACCTCGGTTCCTCGTTCGCGTTTATCGCGCCGATCACGGCGTCGACGCAGTCCGATTCGATGGAGGCTGCGCTCGGCGGCGTGCTCGTCACCGGCGTGCTCCTCGCGCTACTCGGCCTCCTCGTGCAGAAGATCGGCACCGAGTGGATCGGCCGCCTCATGCCGCCGGTGGTGATGGGCTCGATCGTCGCCCTCATCGGGCTCAACCTGGTCCCCACGGCGTATCAGAACAACTTCTCGAAGGCGCCGGTCACGGCAGCGATCACTCTGTTCGCCGTCATCGCGTGTACTGCCCTGTTCTCCGGGATGCTCGGCCGCATTTCGGTGCTCGTCGGCGTGGTCGTCGGCTACGCGGTCGCGGCGCTGCGCGGCGAGGTCGATTTCGCGCCCGTCCGCGAGGCCGCGTGGCTGGGCCTCCCGGAATTCCACCACCCGGAATTCAGTATCGGACTCATCCCCATCTTCCTACCGGTCATTGTCGTTCTCCTCGCCGAAAACGTCGGCCACGTGACCTCCGTGGGCACCATGACCGGCCGCGATCTCCGCCCCCTCGTCGGCCGCACGCTCTTCGCCGACGGCTTCGCCACGACGCTCTCCGCGTGCTTCGGCGGCTCCCCGACCACCACCTACGGCGAGAACATCGGGGTCATGAGCGCCACGCGCGTGTACTCGACCGCCGCCTACTGGGTCGCCGCCTTCGTGGCGATCCTGCTTTCGCTCTCCCCGAAGGTCGGCGCGCTCATCAACACGATCCCCGCGGGCGTGCTCGGCGGTGTCACGTTCGTGCTCTACGGGCTCATCGCGATCGTCGGCTTCCGCATGTGGGTGGACGGCCGCGTCGACTTCTCCTCACCCAAGAACCAGATGACGGCGGGCGTCGCGCTGGTCGTGGCCATCGCGGATCTCCACTGGCAGATCGGCGATTTCGCGTTCACCGGCATCGCCCTGGGCACCGTCGCGGCGCTCGTCATCTATCACGGGATGGGCCAGGTCGGCCGGCTCACTGGCACCGATACCGAGCGCAGCGCCCTGCAGGACCCGGGCCGGGCGGAGTAGCGCGTGGCCGGGTGCCGGCGGTGTCACGGGGCCGGCCCACCGTCCGACTGCAGGCTATCTCCCGGCGGCCTCCCGGCCGACTGCCGGGCTGATCAGGCCGGGTCCGCGACGAGGACGCAGCGCGTGCCCGAGTAGATCGTCGGCATGCATCGATTGCAGTGGATGCACAGTGAGCGGCGCTCGTGATCGGCCTCGATACGGCGGACCAGGTTCGGCTCGCGGAGCAGCGCCCTCGCCATGGCGACGAACTCGAAACCCTCGTCCATCGCCGTGGACATCGAGTCGTAGTCGCCGATCCCGCCGAGGAGGATCAGCGGCATTTCGAGTTCGGCGCGGAACTGGCGCGCGGAGTCGAGCAGGTAGAGCGGCGAGTACGGGTACTCCTTGAAGAAGTGGCGGCCCACGGCGTGCAGACCGGCGCGCTGCGGCTGCGGCATCGTCGCCGCGAAATCGTCGAGCGGCGCGTCGCCGCGGAACAGGTACAGCGGGTTCTTCAGCGAGCTGCCGCAGGTCAGCTCGAGGGCGTCGAGGGCGGCATCGTCTTCGATCCATTTCGCCACCTGCAGGGATTCGTCGAGCCACAGCCCGCCGCGGACACCGTCGTCCATGTTGAGCTTGGCCGTCACGGCGATCTCGGAACCGACCTCGTCGCGGACTGCGCGGAGGATCTCCCGCGCGAACCGGGCGCGGTTCTCGAGCGATCCGCCGTAGGAGTCCGTGCGCTTGTTGATCGCCGGGCTGAGGAACGAGCTCGCGAGATAGTTGTGCCCGAGGTGGACCTCGACGGAATCGAAGCCCGAGTCGATGGCGAACCGTGCTCCTCGCGCGTGATCGGCGACGATCCGTCGCAGGTCCTTCGCGGAGGCCTTTCGCGTGATCCGCATGCTCAGCGGGCTGAGCTGCGCGCTCGGGGCCAGCGCGGGGGCGCGGTTAGATGCCGCGTTGGCCACGGGCCCCGCGTGACCGATCTGCGCCGCAACGGCCGCGCCCTCGGCGTGGACGGCATCGGTGAGCTTGCGCAGTCCCGCCACGGCGTCCGAGCGGAGGTGGATCTGGTGACGATCGGTGCGGCCCTCGGGAGACGAGGCGAGGTACGCGACGGTCGTCATGCCGACACCGCCCGCGGCGACCTCTCGGTGGAATTCGATGAGCTCGTCGGTGACCACCCCACGCGGCGCCCTCCCCTCGAACGTCGCCGCCTTGATCGTGCGGTTGCGCAGCTCGAGGGGCCCGAGCTTGGCGCGTTCGAAGATGATGGGTGACGTCCGAGCGATCTGATCCATGAATCCAATAGAAGACACCGGCGCGCTTTTCGTGCGATTTTCACCAAAAGCGCCCTCGCGGGCGACGAGCGGCGAAGCGGGCAGCCGTCGTGCGAGAGAACCGCCGCGCATCGACTGGTCCGCGCCCGAGACTTCGGCCACAATCGAGGGGGAGCAACCGCGCCGCCCGTCGGTGCACGAAGAAAAACACCGTGACCCAGATCGACGAGACCCCGAAGGCCACCGACTCGGCCGACGCCGCCGGGACCAGCCAGTCCAGCACCCTCGAGGAGATCGGCGCCCGCGCGATCCCCGAGTTCGACGGGGTCCACGACGTGTGGCCGCGCGGCAAGCGCCTCGCCGCGGTGCGCGAGGCCGCCGAGAAGTACAAGAGGCGTTTCAAGGAGCAGGGCACCGTTACCGGGGTGAAGTCGGTGGACGTCGCCGGCGCTCCGTACCCGGTCAATTACGCGTTCAACGGCGCCGTGCGCCCGCCCTATATCCCGCTCATCACAATGATCAACCGCATGGTCGTCGTGCAGTACGAGGACCGGAACGGCACTACGCGCACGCTCGTGTTCGAGCCGACGATGCCCGAGGGCTCCGCCGAGGCGGCGTTCTACGACAACCTGCAGAAGATGATCGACAGAACCCCCGGCGAGAAGCTCGTCGAGAAATTCGTGCTCAAGTACTACGACGAGCCCGACACGGCGCTGGCGAAGGTCGGTCTCACCCCCGACGACGTCGACTTCTGCAGTTTCGACCACCTGCACGTGCAGGATCCGCGGATGATTCTCGGCTCGTCCACGCCGATCGAGGGCGAGAACGAACCGCGCCAGGCGCTCTTCGGCAACGCGAAGATGCTCGCGCATCGCAAGGAACTCGCGACGCTCAAGTCCCTGCACCCCATGCAGTGGGCGTGGTACGTCGAGGGCAGCCTCGAGGGCGTCGACGTGTCCAAGTTCGCGCTTTTCGACGGCGATATCGAGCTCGACCCGGTCCACGCCCCCGATGGCCTCGCCGAACCACACCCTCTCCACGAAGGTGCTGTGCTTGATCAGCCCGAGGAGCGTCGTGTCCGAGGCGATGAGGCGCACGCGGACCTTTTCGTCGTCGAGCCCGTCGAGGATCCCCTATGCGTCGCGGCGATGCTCGTCGAGGAACGCCTCGAGCATGGTGCGCTCGTCGGAGAAGATACGGTCCCAGGTGCTCATGGAGTCAGCGTAGCCACGGCGGGACCAGCGTAGAAATGGTTCGAGGCCGCGCCGCCTCGGTGAGGATCCTTCCTCTCGTCGTCGCGGCGCGGCCTCGCGCGCGGCGTCGCCGCCCCCGCCCTACTTGAAGACGTCGAGCTTGTTGTACTTCTCGGCGAGGAGGTAATACACGGCAAGGCGGCCGTTCTTCCCGCCGTCCTTCATCTTCTCGCCGACCGCCTCGATCGAGGCGTCGAGCTTGTCGTCGGATTCGGTGAGCCCGAGCTTCTTCTTGAGGAAGTTCTCGCGCACGGTCTTGAGCTCGGCCGGGTCGGAGAACGACACGTACGCGGCATCGGGCTTGCTCAGTGCGAGCTTGTAGGTCTTGAGCATTTTCTCGAGCACGGCGTCGTCAGCCTTGGGCGCGTACTTCTTGACGTCGTCGATCCAATCAACTGCCATCGTCGACTCCTTTATCTCGTCGAGCGGACCAGCGGTTTCGCCGGGCCTTGAGCCACGATATGCCCGCACATTCTCCGCAACAACGGGTCGAGACGCCTTGTTTCGGATTCACCTGCTATTCAAAGGCACCGCACACGTCTTTCTTCCTAAACCGCTGGTTGACGGCGTACGGCGAGTTTTTCTTCATCCACACACTCAGCAGCTTTTTCGGCGCGGCGGGCGCGGGGTGCGCCGTCACCAGGTGGAGTGGAATACCCGACGGACGGTTTCGTCGCAATAGGCCACGACGGCGACGGCGAACGCGATAATGCCTCCGGCGAGCAGGCGCGCGTACATCTCGCCGACCAACGGCGTGGCGAGAATGCAGAGGAGCGTGCCCGCGACGAGCGCCGCGGCGGAATACAGCGCGAGGGCGCGGGCGGCTGCGGCGTGCCGAGCGTGGGCCGGGTTGCGCCGGGCGGGATCTCGGCGGTCGGGGGCGTTGTCTGCGGCTGCCGAGGGCGCGCGCCGGGCGAGGGTGGCGTGGAAGACTGTGCTGCTCATGGTCCCGAGAATGAACCCCTCGGCTCCGAGAACCTTTCGAGATTCCTGTGAGTGCGCCGCGACAATTCCCGGCCCGTCCGACCAGTCCGACCGCCGAGGCCAGGGGGCCCTGGAACCAGCTCCCCTTTTGGCCGAGGTTCAGTGGATCGCGCCCCTGGTAGACCCCGTGGATCGGGAAGCGCACCGCGGCGACGTGTCCGGCGGCGATCTTGCCCTTGGCCGAATTCCTGGCCTCCGGCGTCAACCATTTCTCCCATTCGGTACGAAGCGAATCGAGTTCGATACCGACCGAGTGGGCGATCATCGGGATCGTGCCGCCCCACGCCATTATGAGCACCTCGGGGATCTCGAGGATTGGCGAGAACTCGGGAGGCCAGCCTATCCCCATCTCGTGTTCATAGTCGCTCTCGTACGCGGTGTAGTCGAGGAGCTCACTCGCCCGGACGGTGTCGACGCGGCCTGCGACTCCCATGAGCGTGATCGGCAGGAGGTCGTTGGCGAACCCGGGATCGATGCCGGTGGTGAAGCACGAGGCACCGCCCTCGCGGCACGCCTCCTCGATGGGCTCGACCCACTCGCGCGGGGTGGCTTGGGCGTGGGGCCAGACCCACGGGGTCATCGGCGTCGAGCACACGTCGATCCCGGCGCGGAGGAACGCGGATATGAGCGCGATATTGTCGTCGGCGTGGGCCGCCGAGGGGCCGAAGTGGACGAGGGCGCCGGGCCGCGCGGCGATGAGGCAGTCGACGTCATCCGTGCACGTGACGCCGGCGCGGCGGGCGCCGACGAGCTCCCCGGAGTCGCGCCCGACCTTGTCCGGACAGCTCACCCCGACGCCGACCCGCTCGAAGGCCGGGTTGTCGAGGATTTTGGCTCGATGATCATCGAGCCGACGACCCGTTTCCCCAGATGACGACCCGCTTCGGGGTGGGCGGGGTAGTCGATGCGGCGGGTTTCCTGATGGATCCACCTGTGTCATCGCTGCTGACGTGGAGTTGCATAACGCATTTCAGATCACGGTTATGTCGCGGTTGGGCCCGGCTCCGTCTCGGGCCCCGGGCTACCCGCGCGGCTTCGTCCGCCACAGCTGGTGAGTACGGCCGCTGGGCATGGTAACGGCGTCGATCTCGAATCGCTCGACCGGCGCGATGTCGCCGTCGAGCAGGCGCTTCCCGGTGCCGATGGTCACGGGGACGATCACGAGATGCATCGTGTCGATGAGGTCGGCTTCGAGGAACTGCCGCACCGACGTCGGCCCGCCGCCGATCCGCACGTCGGTGCCGGGGGCGAGTTCCGCGGCACGGGCGAGCGCCTCGGCCGGCGTTGCGTCGAGGAAGTGGAACGCTGTGCCGTTCTCGAACTCGATGGGCTCGCGCTCATGGTGCGTGAGCACGATGACCGGGGTCTCGAACGGCGGTTCCTCGCCCCACCAGCCGCGCCACCCGTCCTCGGTCCACGGCCCGGTCTGTGGTCCGAACTTGCCGCGGCCCATGATCTCCACGCCGATCCCCTGGCCCCAGAGGCTGGTCATCGCGTTGTCGAAGGTGAGGTCGGGAACCTTGTCGATGCCGTGGATCGCACGGCCGTCGAAGCCGGTGGTGAGGGCGATGGCCTCACCGAATGGCTGCTCGATCGCGACGAAGTTGCCGGCGGCGTAGCCGTCGAGGGAGACGAACATGCCGGTGACTCGGACGGTGGGCCGGGTGGACGAGCCCGGATTTTCTGTGGTCATGGAGCAAGTATTGAGCCACCGAGCGATCGGCGTTTGTCCGTTCGTGCCGGGCGCGAGACCGGCGTAATTGCCACGCGGGTGCACGAGAACGATATATACGGTCGTAACAACCGACCGCGGCCCGACGATGTAACCCAAGAGTCGTCTTCCGGCTCCCGACGCCCGACGAACAGGATCCCCATGCCCGCGTCCCGCAAGCTCGCCGTCGCCCTCGGAACCGTCGCCACGGCGACCGTGTTCTCCGCCGCTCCCGCCGGCGCCCAGCCCATCGATCCCGCCCAAATCCAGGGAAGCATCCAAGACTCGATCATCACCCCGGTCACCGGAGCGGCCGACGTCGCGATGGCACTCTCTGTCGCAGTACCTGGGTACCTCGGATGCGCGGCATTGCGGATGGCTCTTCCGCTCGAGCCGCTCCCGTTCTGCCTCCGATTCGGCTGATCTCGGCATTTTGCCGATCTCCGCACTAAGCACACCTGACTCTTCGAGAAAGGATCCCGCCGTGGACTACATCGTTGCGAGCATCGCCAATCCGAGCGAGGCGCTCACCAGTTTCTTCAACACCTCGGCATCTTTCGACACCGTCGCTCCCGAGCCGGACAATCCCGTCGACGCATTCGTCGGCAGTGTCGCAAACGCTGCCGAGACGCTGCCCAACCTCCTCTCCCTGAGCTAGGGGCCGACTTCGGGGCACTGTTCAGCGGCGATCGATCCATTCGATGTATCCGCCGCCGCAGATGGGTTCGTTTCGATAGCTTCCTTCGTAGTCGAAGCTGCCCGCAAAACCTGCCGCCAATCCATATTCATAGTCGTCGCACGCGACGGCCCGGATGTGGACGAGTGGTTGCCCCTGCTCGTCATTTACCGCCCATTCGAAGGTCCGGGGCAGTTTCATCTCCTCGCCATCGGGGGTGCTTCGGGAGTGGAAATTCGACGTGTCCTCGTGGCGGAAGGGACTGCTGCACGAGTACGTGACACTTTGACGTGCCCTATGGCTCGGTTTCCACTCTCGGTTTTTAGTTTCCGGCCGTGGCGCGGGCTGCGGGCGAGGTCGTGGTCGTTGGGTGTCGCGTACTCCAGGGAAGAGTGCCGACGACGACGGTTGTAGAACACTTCGATGTATTCGAATATCGCGTTCGCCAGCTCCGTTCGGGTCTTCCACCTTTTCCGGTTCAGCAGCTCGATCTGCATCGTGGATCGGCCGTGGCGACACTCTTGAGGCGTTTGATACGGGCGGGCCCGCGAAGGCCTCCGATTCCCGCACGAGTCATCAGGACGGTGATGAGCCGGCTCGAACAGGGATGCCCATGCCGATGGTGAGCTCGGCGTGGATGCGGCGGTAGCCGTACGTGCCGCGGGATGCCACGTGGATCTCGCGGATCAAGCTGGTCAGCCAGCGGCGGCGCAGGTCCGTGGCGCTGGTGGGACGCTTACGGTATCGGTAGTAGGCCTGTCGGGAAACGCCCATCAAGCGGCAGCAGACCTGAACAGGCGCCCCGGCTCAGGCCAAGCGGTCGATCACCGGATGCGCCCTTTTGGGGTGACTCCTCCCTCCTCATCAAGCCATGTTGCCGCGCGTCGTAGGATCGCGATCTCTTGCTCGAGTTGTCGGATTCATCTGCGTGCTGCCCGGAGCTGCGCGGCCTCGCCGCTGGCGAGGCCGGGCCGGCGTCCGTGATCGATATCGTCCTGGCATCGCCAGTTGTGAATCGTGGCCTCGGCGATGCCAAGGTCGTGAACTACGTGCTCGGCTTGGCGGCCCTCGCCCACGAGAGTGATAGCACGGTGGCGGAACTCAGACGCGTAAGGGCGTGGGATTGTCGTGAGCCTTCCATGAAGACCTTCGACCAAAGACCTCAAGTGGAAACCAAACCACTGGGCAGGTCAAGATGTCACCTATGCGTGCAGCAGTCCCGCTGGCCCGCGCCGTCCGTATCGGGGCGCGAGAGCGCGGACTGGCTCGATCCCGCCGCTGTCGGCGGGTCGACCGGGTCGACCTGGTCGATAGAGACGACCGAGCCGGCCGGGTCGAGCAAGCGAACCGACCCCGGGGTGGCGCTGCGGGAAACACTGTGCTCCCTCCTCGGGGAGGGCAAGGCGCCGCTCAAGGTCGGCGAGGCCGCGGCGCGCGCCCGGTGGCAGGAGTTCCTCAACGAAGGGCTCGAGGGCTACGCGGAACGGCGCGACCGGCTCGACCTCGACGCGACGAGCAGGCTCGGCGCGCAGCTCAAGTTCGGCACGATCCACCCCCGCACGATGCTCGCCGACCTAGCCGCGTTCGGCCCCACGAGCGGGCTCGACACCGCCCTCGCCGACACAGCCGCGACACCTTCGCTTCCGAACTCGCGTGGCGCGAGTTCTACGCCGACGTCCTGCACCACCAGCCGGCCAGTGCGCGCGAGAACATCGACGCCCGGTGGGAGCGCTTCCCGTGGGCCGACGGCGGCTCGGCAGACGGGGCGTTCGCGGCGTGGCGGGACGGGCAGACGGGGTACCCCATCGTGGACGCCGGGATACGCCAGCTCCTCGCGGAGGGCTGGATGTACAACCGCCTGCGTTTGGTTGTCGCCTCGTTCCTCACCAAGGACCTCCGGGTGCACTGGCGGCGCGGAGCCCGGCACTTCATGGACCACCTCGTCGACGGAGACCTCGCTTCCAACCAGCACGGCTGGCAGTGGACGGCGGGTACCGGCACCGATGCGGCGCCGTACTTCCGCGTGTTCAACCCCGTGACCCAGGGCAAGCGTTTCGACCCCGAGGGCGACTACGTGCGGCGGTGGGTGCCCGAGCTCCGCGATATCGAGGGCGCCGCAGTCCACCGGCCCCGCTAAGACAGCACGGCGAGTACCCGGCCCCGATCATCGACCACGCCGAGGCCCGCCGCGAGGCGCTCGCACTTTACGACGACGTCATCCGCTGGTTCTAGGCGTCGGGCGCCGCCCGGTCAGGAGGACGAGGGGCAGAGGGGGACGGCGTCGCCGCGGCCGCCCGCCTGCGGGGTCGTGATAAACGCGCACGGCCACCAGCCGCGGTCGGACACGGTGCGTTCGACAAGGTCCCAGGCGTCCGCGGAGAGATCCGGAGTCCTGCTGAGCACGAAGCCCGACGTGCGCGCCGGGTCGCCGACGATGGCCAACGAGTAGTCGTCGGCGAGGTAGGTGACCCGGTAGTTCGCCGTGCTGTCGCCTCCCTGGAACGGCACGCCGTCGAAGGCGACGTGGAGGGACGCCGGGTCCGAGGGGTCGACGACCTCGGCCTTCCCGCTGATCCCGGACTCGGCGCCCCACGCGGTGCGGCACGAGTTTTCCACCGAGACCGATGTCGGGGAGAGCACCCCGTACCTGGCCTTTGTGTCGCTCGCGCACTGGAGCGTGAAGGGCTGGGGGACGGCGGCGACCTGGAACCACTCGCCCGCGTACCGGTCGAGGTCGATCTCCCCGACGGACGTGAGCTCGGGCCCGCCGATCGAGCCGAGCTGCACGTCGGGCGGATACCTCAATCCCGACGAGCCACTGGCGATGCGTCCGCCGTTGGTGGGGTCTCCGGATTGGGCGGATGCAGTGGCGGGCGCGACCACGGCGACCGAGGCCAGCGCGAGAGAGGCCGCGAGCGCTGCACATGTCCTGGACATCGAGGGGGTACTCATGCCCGAACCCTAGCCCTTACCCGACTCGCCCGCGACGGTTCGACGCTGCGCCAAGGATTGTCCGGCGCGCTTGGGCGGGAGCGGCACAAAGAACGACGTCCGCCGCGCGTAGTCGTCCTAGCCCTCCCGCTTCGACATCGTCTTCTCCAGCAGGCGCGCCCCGGAGCCCCAGACGAGCAGGTAGGTCATGGCGAGGGGCGCCGCGAAGGTCCACGCCGCAGGCCCGGTGGCCGCGGCGGCGAGCCACAGCCCCCACCACACGCACGCGTCCCCGAAGTAATTCGGGTGCCTGGTCCACGCCCAGAGCCCCCGGTCCATGATCTTCGGCCTGTGCGGGTCGCGCTTGAACGCCTCGAGTTGGGCGTCCCCGACGGCCTCCACGACGAAGCCGGCCACCCACAACGCGAGGCCGAGGACGGCGACCGGCGCCGCCGCCCCGGACGGGCGCCCGCCGACTACGAGCGCCTGCAGCGGGAGAGAGACGAACCATTGGGCCGCGGACTGGAGGAGGAAGACCTTGCGGATTACCACGACCGAGCGCAGGGAGCCGCCCGCGCGGTAACCGCCCGAACGCTCGAGCATGTCCACGTACCGCGGGTCCTCCCCCTTGCCCGCGGGCTTCCGCCCCACGTGGATCGAGTGGCGCGTGCCCCATAGGACGGCGGCGACGGCGATAGCCACGGCGACCGCGTCGGGGGACGCCGCGGACCCGAACCCCGCGAGCCGCAGTACCAGCAGGAGGCCGGCGGAAAGCGCGAAGCCCACGCCCCACGAGACGTCGACGACGTTGAAGCGGCCGATGCGGCGGCCCACGGCAAACGTGGCGAGCTGCAGCGCCAACAGCGCGAGGAAGGTCACGAGGTAGACGAGGGCGAAGGTGGCGAGCGACGTCATAGGGCGAATCCCTGCTCCGGTCGGCGCAGCACGAACTGCTCGACGCCCACGCGGCCCTCGGCGAACGAGCGCGTCCCGCCGGGAAATAGAGGGCCCACACGCGGGCCATCTCCTCGCCCCAGCGGGCGACGACCTCGCCCCGCGCGGCGAGGAAACGGCGGCGCCATTGCGCGGCGGTCCACGCATGATGCTCGCGCATCGAGCGCACGCGAAGCGGCTCGAGCCCCGACGTCGTGAGGAGGTCGAGGGTCCGCCCGGCGGGGCGCATGGACATATCGGGCGCGATGAACCTCTCGATAAAGGGCCCGCCCCCGGGATGACGCCCGGTGCGCGACATCTGCTGGACGAGGACGCGGCCACCGGGGCGGACGCAGTCGTGGAGGGTGCGCGCGTAGAGCGGGTAGCGGGCGTCGCCGACGTACTCCCCCATCTCGAGGGAGACCACGGCGTCGAAAGCGCCCCGCTCGGCCGCGAGCTCGCGGTAGTCCTCGACCCGGAACTCGACGAGGTCCGCGACGCCCTCACGCTCCGCGCGGTCGCGGGCGAAGCGTTGCTGCTCCTCGCTGATGGTGACGCCGGTGACCCGCACGCCGTGCGTGGCCGCGGCGGCG
>NZ_DAINST010000027.1:32423-32852 GCF_036741115.1 Dietzia sp. | reverse complement strand
AGGCGGAGTAACGAGATCGTAGGCGATCATCGGTCTGCCGAGCAGGCCGCGCAGCGCCGGGTGGAGCGGCCTCTCCGCCCACCCTGGATCGTTCCGTAGAGCCAGGTCCGCCCGTTCGCTCATTCCCCGAGCGTAGACCGGCGACAGGCTCGGAGCGATGGAAAGAAGCGACGGCTCGGAGCCGAGCCCGGAGGACACGGCACGAAGGCCCACGGCCGAGCGACGAAAAAGGCGCCCCCACCGGGCGTGGTGGAAGGCGCCTTTGACGGCGGGCGTGCGCGACGCCCTGGCTAGCAGATCAGTGCGTCTCCGGGCCGCGGTAGTACTGGAACACCAGTCCGCAGACCGAGGCGACGAGCGTGAGCCCGCCGATGATGATGATCCACCAGTTGAGGAACGCGAGGCCGAAGCCAAGCACGAAAATCACGG
>NZ_DAINST010000027.1:24331-32413 GCF_036741115.1 Dietzia sp. | reverse complement strand
AATCACGGCCGCCATGAGGAACGGCCAGATCGACCCCGGCGAGAAGAAGCCGAGCTCGCCGGCGCCGTCGGAGACCTCCGCGGTCTCGACGTCCTCGGGCAGCGTGTTGACGCGGGCATTGACGAAGTGCAGATAGCCGGCGACGAACACGAGCATGAGCGTCGACAGGACGAGAGCCGTGCCGCCGGCCCAGTCGATGCCGGTGCGCGAATCGTGGGTCAGCCAGATGTACGCGACCGAAATGAAGCCGACGAAGATGGCTAGGCCGTCGAAGATGCGCATTGCGTTGTGCATGTCGAATCCTTATCTGTGCGAGCCGCTGCTAGTTCGACGCGTTGTTCGAAATGGTGTTGTTTCCGTCGGCGCGCGTGTCGGCGCGGCCGGTCTTGAACGGCTCGGTCGACGTGGCGTACGGAGCCTCGTCCACAGCTGAGAGCGCCTCCGCATTGGTGGCCTCGGGGTTGGCCTGGCGGAACTCGATGTACTTGGCGAATGTCTCGGGGCTCACGGAGCGGAGCTCGAAGTTCATCATCGCGTGGTACGTGCCGCACATCTCGGCACAGCGGCCGACGAACGCGCCCTCACGATCGATCGAGGCGACCTGGAAGACGTTCTGCTGCTGGTTGTGGCCCGGGGCCGGCATCGCATCGAGCTTGAAGACGAACTCCGGGACCCAGAACGAGTGGATCACGTCGGCGGAGTTGAGGCGGAACTCGACACGGGTGTCGGTCGGGAGGACCAGCACCGGAACCTCCTCGGAAGTACCGACGGTCTCCATGTTGTTGTACTCGAGGTACGACTTGTCGCTCGGGAGGCGGCCGTGGATCGGGCCGGGGGCGGCAGGGCCCTCCAGGCCCTCGGCCTCCTGCTCCTCCTTGGAGCGCGTGCCGGCCTTCTCCGCCTCGTCCTTGGCGGCCTGGTCCGTACCGTCGGCGATTTCGGCGCCGGCCACATCGACCTTGTTGTAGCCGAACTTCCAGTTCCACTGGTAGGCGGTGACATCGACGCGCACGCCGACCTCGTCCTCGGGGCGGATCTCGTGGACCTTGTTGAGAGTCACGACCGTTCCGTAGAACAGCACCGAGATGATCACGAACGGGAGGATCGTGTAGATCAACTCCAGCGGAACGTTGTACTGCGTCTGCCGCGGGAACTCGGTATCGGTCGCCTTCTTGCGGTTGAAGATCATCGGGTAGAACATCAGCGCCCACACGATGACGCCGATGATCAGCGAAGCGATGACGGTGAGAGTCCAGAACTCCCGCATCGCGGTCGCCTCGGGCGTGATGCCCGTGGGGAACCCGAAGTTGATGGTCTGATTCCACCACTTGTTGTCGGTATGCAAGCTGCAGCCGGACAACACGAGACCGAGGATGCCGAGCACACCTGCAAGAGCACCCTGTCGCGCCATCCGGCGCTTGCCACGCTGATCCACTATCTAGCCTTCCTCGTCAACGGCTCCGCTAGTGATGCGACCGCCTTTCGCGCGCCGAAGCACGCACGGTCGCCACACTTAAGAAGACTATCGGAACCCTCTTAGTTTCCACGCGTTGGGGGTGCGATTCCCGAGAATCTCCCCCTCACCTTCCGTCTCGTCCTGGGACGAACCGGAAGCGCGCCGGGGGCTACCCCGGAAAAGGGTCGGGGGCGACCCGCCATAGCGGCCTACCGCCTCCATGAGATGTCGGCGGAACTACGTAGGATACCGGGGTAAAGAGCGGACTAGCCGCATCGCCTACCCCGCAAGGATTGCAGTATCATATGTGTGGATTGATCGGACTACTCAGCCATACCGGCAACGCCGCCGCACACAGCGGCGAGGTGCTGGAGGCCATGAAGTGCATGCACCACCGCGGTCCGGACGAGGTCGGCACCTACGACACCGAGGACCTCGTCTTCGGCTTCAATCGCCTGGCGATCATCGACATCAGCCATTCGCACCAGCCCCTCCACTGGGGGCCGGCCGATGAGCCCGACCGCTACACGCTCGTGTTCAACGGCGAGATCTACAACTACATCGAACTCCGCGAGCAGCTCATCGCCGAGTTCGGCGCCGAGTTCGCCACGGAGGGCGACGGCGAGCCGATCGTCGTCGGCTACCACCACTGGGGCCCCGAGGTCCTCAACCACCTGCGCGGCATGTTCGGCATCGCGATCTGGGATTCGGTCGAGCGCACCATGTTCGTCGCCCGCGACTTCTTCGGCATCAAGCCGATGTACGTCGCCGAGGGCCCCGACGCCACCATCGTCGGCTCGGAGAAGAAGTCGGTGGCCGAGCTCGCCGGAATCGCCGGGGTCGATACCTCGATCGACACGCGCGCACTCCAGCACTACGTGACCCTCCAGTACGTCCCCGAGCCCGAGACGCTCAACAAGGGCATCCGCCGCATCGAGTCCGGCACCTACGCGCTGTTCTCCCCCAGCGGCGAGGCGAAGTACGTCCGGTATTTCACGCCCACGATCGGCGCGCCGTCGACCTACGTCAACAACACCGGCGAGGCCGCGTACCGGCGCATCAAGGAGGCGCTCGAGGATTCGGTCGCCAAGCACATGCGGGCAGATGTCACGGTCGGCTCGTTCCTCTCCGGCGGCATCGATTCCACCGCCATCGCCGCGCTCGCGCGACGGCACAACAACAAGCTCAAGACCTTCACCACCGGCTTCGAGCGCGAGGGCTACTCGGAGATCGACGTCGCCGCGGAGTCCGCCGCCGCCATCGGGGTCGAGCACATCGTCAAGGTCGTCTCCCCGGAGGAGTTCGCCGCCGCGATCCCCGAGATCATCTGGTACCTCGACGAGCCCGTCGCGGACCCGGCGCTCGTCCCGCTCTATTTCGTCGCCAAGGAAGCGCGCAAGCACGTCAAGGTCGTGCTCTCGGGCGAGGGCGCGGACGAGTTCTTTGGCGGCTACACCATCTACAAGGAGCCGCTCTCGCTCGCGCCGTTCGAAAAGGTGCCAGGCGCGCTGCGTCCGTACCTCGGCCGCATCTCGGACAAGCTGCCCGAGGGCGTGCGCGGAAAATCGCTCCTCCACCGCGGCTCGAAGCGCCTCGAGGACCGCTACTACGGCAATGCCCGTTCCTTCAGCGAGGCGCAGGTCGAGTCCGTGCTGCGCGACTACCACCGCGATTGGGGCCACCAGGACGTCACCGCCCCGATCTACCGTCTCTCCGAAGGCTGGGATCCGGTCGCGCGAATGCAGCACGTCGACCTGTTCACGTGGCTTCGCGGGGACATCCTGGTCAAGGCCGACAAGATCACCATGGCCAACTCCCTCGAGCTCCGCGTCCCGTTCCTCGACAAGGAGGTCTTCGAGGTCGCGCGGACGCTGCCCACGAGCGAGAAGATCTCCCACGGCACCACGAAGTACGCGCTGCGCCGCGCAATCGACGAGATCACCCCCCAACACGTCATCAACCGGCGCAAGCTCGGCTTCCCCGTCCCCACGCGCCACTGGCTCGCCGGCCCCGAGCTCCACGACTGGGCGCGTGGGATCGTCGCGGACTCCGAGACCGACCACCTCGTCGACAAAGCCGCGGTGCTCCGCATGCTCGACGAGCACCGCAAGGGCGTCAGCGATCACAGCCGCCGCATCTGGACGCTCCTCTGCTTCATGATCTGGCACGGGATCTTCGTCGAGAAGCGCATTGTCCCGAACATCGAGCGCCGCGACTACCCCGTCAAGCTCTAGGGGCGGTCGGCTCCGGATCCGCTAAAAGGGGCCCTCGCCACCGGAATTCTCCGGTGGCGAGGGCCCCTTTGTGGTTACCGATCACTCCGGGAACGTCCTCGCGCCCATGACGGCGGAGGTCCGTTCCGCTAGCGGGGCAGCAGCTCCCCGAGATCGGCGGCTGCCTCGGCGTCGTACGCCTCCTCGAGGCGGGCCAGGGCGTCGGCACGGTCGATGCTCCACTCCTGCGGACCCGTCGTCTCGATCACGTACGTCGCGATGAGGGAGCCGAGCTGCGCGGCGCGCTCGAAGGTCTTCCCGGCGCGGACCGCGGTGAGGAAGCCGGCGCGGAAGGCATCACCGACGCCGGTGGGATCGGCGATCTCGCGAGCGGGAACGACGCCTACGTTGGTCTCGCCCGCGTCCGACAGGATGCTCACGCCATCCGCGCCCTTCGTCGTCACCCGGATCTCGACCCGGGAGTCGAGCTCCTCGAGCGTCCAGCCGGTGCGGTGGAGGATGAGCTCGAGCTCGTAGTGATTGGAGAAGAGGTACGCGGCACCGTCGACGAGCTCGAGGACCTGCTTCGCATCAAGCGAGGCGAGCTGCTGCGAGGGGTCGGCGGCGAAGGGGACGCCCGCCTCGCGGCACTGGCGGGTGAGCTCCACCATCGCGCCGGGCTCGTTGGCGCCGATGAGAACCAGGTCGGGCATGCCGATCGAGTCGATGACGAAGCTCAGGTCCGCGCTCGAGGCCTTGGACATCGCGCCCGGGTAGAACGAGGCGATCTGCGCCTGCTCCGAATCGGTGGTGCAGACGAAGCGGGCGGTGTGGAGGGTGTCGAAGATGCGCACGAGCGAGGTGTCGACACCGTGGCGGCGCAGCCACTGGTCGTACTCGTCGAAGTCCGCGCCCGCCGCGCCGAGGAGATACGGGTTCTGGTCGAGCACGCCCATGGCGTAGGCGATATTCGCCCCGACGCCGCCGCGGCGCACATCGAGATCCTCGACGAGGAAGCTCACGGAGATCTTCGCGAGCTGGTCCGGGAGCAGCGTCTCGGAAAAGCGACCCGGATAGGACATGAGATGGTCGGTGGCAACAGACCCCGAAATGACGACAGACATGTCCTAGAGGTTAGGACATGTCCGTGCGCACGCGTCTCCCCGACCCGGCGGGGCCGGGTCGGGGATCAGCGGATCAGTTGAAAGAGTCGCCGCAGGCGCAGGAGCCGGTGGCGTTCGGATTGTCGATCGTGAAGCCCTGCTTCTCGATGGTGTCGACGAAGTCGATCGAGGCGCCCGAGAGGTACGGGACCGACTTGCGATCGACAGCGAGCTTGACGCCGCTGAAGTCGCCGATCACGTCGCCGTCGAGCTGACGGTCGTCGAAGAACAGCTGATAGCGGAGGCCGGCGCAGCCGCCGGGCTGGACGGCGATGCGCAGCGACAGGTCCTCGCGGCCTTCCTGGTCCAGCAGAGCCTTCGCTTTGGCCGCGGCCGCGTCGGTGAGGATGACTCCGGTCGAGACTTCGTTTGTAGTAGTCATAGTGACTTCCGGCTCCTTTTCATAAGCAGAGATCTCTTCCCCAGATGCAACCCGGCGCGGGGCGAGCGTATTCCCGACCCTGTGCCGGCGCCGCCGGACGGGGGCCGTCGGCTGGGGCGCCTTGTTCCGTATCGATTGCGATCGACATGGAACTTTCGGATCCTCCGCGCCCCGAGCGTTCGGATGTGTCCAGCGTAGGACTGCGAAGCACTCCCCGCCAGTCGGTCGGGCCCCACTTTGCGCCATCACCTAATCTATAGGGGTGAAATTCGGTTTTGGGTCGAAGACGTCGGGTTCCGATCGAGACGAGGACGGCGAGGTCGCCGCGGGCGCGTCGAGCACCGCGGATTCCGTCGGCGCGGACGCCGCGGACGAACAAGCCGCCCCGGCTCGCGGCTCGGCGGTGACTCCGAAGAAGGGCCGCCCCACCCCGAGCCGCCGCGAGGCGGAGCGCGCCCGTGGGCAGCGATCCGGGCCTGTGTCCGCTCCGGTGAGCCGCAAGGAGGCCCGCGAGAAGCGCAAGGCCGAGAAGCAGAGCATGACCAAGGAGGAGCGCAAGGCCGCGCGCTCGAAGATGAACTCCGAGCGCGAGACCCGCCGCCAGGCGATGCTCAACGGCGACGACCGCTACGTGCTCGAGCGCGACCGTGGCCCGGTCCGCCGCTACGCCCGCGACTGGGTCGACACGCACCGGCGCCCCGCCAACTACTTCATGCCCGTTGCGCTCGTCGTGATCATCTTCCAGTTCTTCCCGGTCGCCGCGACGATGGTCGCCTTCTTCCAGTCGGCGTTCCTCGCGGTGATCCTCTTCGTGGTGGTCGACTGCATCTTCATCGGCCGCACGGTCAACAAAGAGTGCGCCGCGCGCTACGGAGACGAGGCGAACACCGGTTTCGGCCTGGGCTTCTACGCCGCCATGCGGGCGATGCAGCCGAAGATGCTGCGCACCCCGCGGCCGCGCGTCTCCCCCGGCGACGAAATCCCGGGAGACTGATCCGGCCGTCGGATCGGCACTCGCGGCGACCTCGGCCATCGCCGCACCGGCCCCGGGGTGGCGAGCCCCGCGCGCCCGGTTCGCCGCCCGTTCTAGGCTTGTGTCTCTAGGCTTGTGACGACGCGGGTCCGCCCGCAGGACGGTCCCGTCCGCCATCTTCAGGAGGTCTTCGTTGCGCTCGCTCATCATCGGTGGCAACCGCTCAGGGAAGTCCGCGCGCGCCGAGGCGCTCGCCGCGGCGAGCGGAGCGAACGAGGTCCTGTACGTCGCGCCGGGGCACGCTTCCCCGGGCGACGCCGAGTTCGCCGAGCGCATCACCGAGCACCGTTCCCGTCGGCCGGAGGGCTGGCGGACCATCGAGTCCCGCGATATCGACACCGTTCTCCTCGAGAACCCCGGCGCCACGGTCGTGGTCGACGACGTGTCCACGTGGCTCTCCGCGACTCTCGATGTCTCCCTGGGCTGGACCGGCGACCGCCACGTGATCGACCCCGAGATCGACGAAATCGTCTCCGCCATCGAGCGATTCACCGGCACGCTCGTGCTCGTCTCTGCGGAGGTCGGCCTCGGCGTGATCCCCTCGACCGCCTCCGGCCGCCAGTTCGCCGACATGCTCGGCGCGCTCAACACCCGCCTCGCCGATGCCTGCGACCACGCCGAATTCGTGATCGCCGGGCGATCGATCCCGCTGGGCGACGCTGCCTCGCCCCTCGCCGCGGCGGGCACGACCACGGCGCCCGCCGCACGCCACGAGATCGGCGCGGACCGGCGGCCGCCTCGGCCCAACGTCGGCTCGGCAGCAGGTTCGGCCGCTGCCGCAGGGGATGCTGGGGCGGGCGTCGCGCTCGGTTCCGCCGGAACCGCGGCGGCTGGAGACGATGGGACGTCCGCCGTCATGGGCGATGGCCCGAGCAGGGACGAACCCACCGCAACCGCCTCTGCAGCCTCCGCCGCCTCTGCAGATGACGAGCAGGACTTCCCCGGCCTCGCGGCCGCCCGCGGATACGAGGCCCCTGCGACGTTCGGGCGCGTGGGCCACCCCGAGCGCGAGGTCTTCAACGCCGCGGTCGACTATGAGGCGACGCTCACCAAGCCCGCGGGCTCGCTCGGCCGGCTCGAGGAGCTCGCCGAGTGGTACGCCTCATGCCGCGGCGAGGTACCCCCCGCGCCGCTGGACACGGTGGACGTCGTCGTCTTCGCCGGCGATCACGGCATCGCGGAGCACGGAGTCTCCGCATACCCGCAGAGCGTCACCACTCAGATGGTCGAGAACATCGTCGACGGCGGCGCGGCGGTGTCCGTACTCGCCCGGCAGTTCGGCGCGGAGGTGCAGGTCGCCGACCTCGCGTGCGGCGGGGACACGCCCGAGGCCACGCGCCGCCACAAGATCTGTCGCTCGAGCGGGCGCCTCGACCGCGAAGACGCGCTCACCGAGAAGCAGGCGCTCGCCGCGATCGCCGTGGGCAGGCAGATCGCCGACGAGCGCATCGATTCGGGGGCCGACCTACTCATCGCCGGTGACCTCGGCATCGGCAACACCACGCCGGCCGCCGCCATCATCGGTGCGATCACGGGCACCGAGCCCGTGGTCATCGTGGGTCGCGGCACGGGGATCGACGACAACGCGTGGATGCGCAAGGCCGCAGCAGTCCGCGACGGCATGTTCCGCGCCAGGAACTTCACCCGCCGGCCCGCCGAGCTCGTCCGCGCCATCGGCGGGGCGGACATCGCGGCGACGGCGGGGTTCCTCGCCCAGGCCGCGACGCGCAGGACCCCGGTACTCCTCGACGGCGTCGTCGTCTCGGCCGCGGCGATGGTCGCCGACCTCCTCGCCCCGGGCTCCCGCGCGTGGTGGCAGGCAGGGCATCTCTCCG
>NZ_DAINST010000027.1:4621-24321 GCF_036741115.1 Dietzia sp. | reverse complement strand
CTCCGCCGAGCCCGCGCACTCGGTTGCCCTGTCCTTCCTCGGGCTCGAGCCGATCCTCGAGGTCGGAATGCGTCTCGGTGAAGGCACCGGAGCGCTCACCGCGCTGCCCGTGCTCCGCGCCGGCGTCGCCACCATGTGCGAAATGGCGACCTTCGCCGATTCCGGCGTCTCCGACAAGGACTAGCGGGCCGCGAGGCCCGGCCCCCATGAGCGACCAGCCCGGACATTCCATACGCTCCGCACAGTCCGCACTTCGTGCCGCGGCGATGATCGTCTCGTGGATGACAATCCTGCCGCTTCGCGTAGCCGGCCCCGTCGACCGCGCGGCCGCGTCCCGCGCGCTGTCGTTCCTCCCCGTCGCCGGGCTCGTGCTCGGCGCGGCTGCGGCGCTCGCGGCGTGGCTCCTCACTGCCGTGGGAGCCTCTCCCTTCCTCTCTGGCGCGCTCATCGTCGCCGGACTCGCCGCGCTCACCCGAGGGATGCACCTCGATGGCTTCGCCGACACCGTCGACGGTCTCGCTTCATACAGGGACCCCGCCACCGCGCGGGAGATAATGCGCTCCGGACCCGTCGGTCCGCTCGGCGCCGGGGCGCTCGCGCTCCTCGCGATCGTCGAGGTCGCCGCGTACGCGCAGCTCGTCGCGGCCGGCGCCTTCCTCTCGATCGGCGCGGTCGGGCTCCTCTCCCGCTGCCTCCCCGTGTGGCTTTGCCGCCGCGGCCTCCCGGGCGCGGAATCCGGCGGCTTCGGACCGCTCGTCTCCACCTCCCAGGGGCCCCTCGCCCTGACGGCGAGCGCCGCGATCGCTCTCGGCTCCGCGGTGATCGCGGGGCTCGATATCGCCGCCTCGGATACCGCCCGGTGGGCCGGGTCCCCGGACTCCGGCGCCGGCGCATCCGCCGCCGTGGCGGTGGTGGCGTCCGTCGTCATCTGTGTGGCGCTCTTCGGCCTCACGCAGCTGCTCGGACGGCACTCGGTGCGGCGTCTCGGCGGGATCTCCGGGGACGTGCTCGGCGCGGGGATCGCCCTCGGCGCGGGGCTGTGCGCAGCCGCCTTCGCCGTGGTCACGGGATAGGGCCGGGGCACGCGCCCTTCGATCGCAGGAATCAAAAAGGCCCGCAACACCGAGCACGGGATCCGGTGATCCTCCTCGGCGCCGCGGGCCCTCTCGCGAACGGACTGGATTTCGCTATTCGGCTGCGCCCAGCTCGACCATCCAGCCGTTCTCGTCGCGGACGCTGCCGCGCTGGATGCCGGTGAGCGTCTCGCGAAGCGAGAGCGAGATCGGCCCCGAGCCGCCGTCACCGACGACCATGTCCTCGCCCGCTCCCTTGAAGTGGCCGACGGGCGTGATGACCGCCGCCGTGCCGCACGCGAAGACCTCGGTGAGCTCGCCCGAATCGAGAGCAGACTCGACGTCTTCGATCGAGATGAGCCGCTCGGAGGTCTTGTACCCGGCCTGCTCGGCGAGACGCAGAATGCTGTCGCGCGTGATGCCGGGGAGCAGCGATCCGGACAACTCGGGCGTGACGACCTCGGCATCGGCACCACTGCCGTAGACGAAGAAGAGGTTCATCCCGCCCATCTCCTCAATGTAGCGGTGCTCGCGGGCGTCGAGCCAGACGACCTGGTCACAGTTGTTCTCGATGGCATCGGCCTGCGCCTTGAGCGAGGCCGCGTAGTTGCCGGCGAACTTCGCCGCGCCTGTGCCGCCCGGGGCGGCGCGCGTGTACTCGCGGGAGAACCAGACCGTGACAGGAGAGACGCCGCCGGAGAAGTACGCGCCGGCCGGGGAGGCGAGCATGAGGAACTTGTACTCGTCCGCCGGATGGACGCCGAGACCGATCTCGGTGGAGATCATGAACGGACGGATGTAAAGGGCAGCCTCTCCCCCGGCTTCCGGGGTCCACGCACCATCGATCGCGACGAGCTCGCGGAGTGAATCAAGGAAGACATCGACCGAGAGCTCGGGCATGGCGAGGCGGTCGGCGGAACGATTGAAGCGCTCGGCGTTCTGCTCGGGGCGGAACGCACGCAGCGTGCCATCGGCCCAGCGATAGACCTTGAGCCCCTCGAAGATGGCCTGACCGTAGTGGAAGACCATGGTCGCGGGGTCGAGGGTGAGTGGGCCGTAGGGAGCGACCCGCGGCCGGCCCCACTCGCCGCCCGCAAAGTCGATCTCGACCATGTGGTCGCTGAAGTAGCGGCCGAAGCCGGGCTGGGCGAGGATCTCGTTCCTGCGGGCCTCGGAAGCGGGAGAGGGGTTGGGGGTGACCTCGAAAGAGGTTTCACGAGAAGACATGACGACACCTAAGGGAGTTCGTGAATGATCGGCCGTTCGCCCAGGCAGCGTGTTCGTGCCCGATGAGTGCACCCAGTCTAGACAAGCTCGTGCACGGGGCCCGGGCGATCGGCCGGAGGGGAAGCGCGTATCGAGCTCGGCACGCGCAGGCCGAAAGTCCACGCGGATCAGCGCGTGTGGTTCGCCACCAGGCCGGGAAGGTGCAGCTCGCATTCGACCTGGCGGCCACGTACGTCGACGGCGACCGTATCGCCCTTCTTGACGCCGGACGCCACGTCCACGAAGGCGAGCGCGATGCCCGTGCCGAGCGTCGGGGAGAACGTCCCCGAGCTCGTGATGCCGATCTTCTCACCGTCGGAAAGGACGTCCTGCTCGGCGCGCAGGACGCCGCGGCCGGTGACCTTGAGCGCGTAGAGCCGCCGGCTCGGGCCGTTCTCCTTCTCGGCGACGACGGCCTCGCGGCCCCAGAAGGCCGGCTTGTCGAAGCCGATAGCCCACGAGCCTCGAGCCTGGACCGGGTTGCTATCGAGGGTCAGCTCGTGGCCGTGAAGCGGGTAGCCCGCTTCGAGGCGCAGCGAATCGCGGGCGCCGAGCCCGGCCAGCGCGCCGCCCGCGGCGAGGACCTTCTCCTCTAGTGCGCGCCACAGGGCCGCCGCGGCATCCCACAGCGGGAGAAGCTCGAAGCCGTACTCGCCGGTGTAACCCGTGCGGCAGACGCGCACCGGGGAGCCCTCGAACTCGGCGTCGCGGAAATGCATGTAGTCAAGTTCGGTCGGCAGGCCCAGCGCCTCGAGGATCTCGGCCGACTTCGGCCCCTGCACGGCGAAGACGGCGCGCGAGGTGTGCTCGTCGGTGATCTCGAGCTGCGGCGCGCGCTCGGCCGCGTCGGCCTCGAGGCGGCGGACCACCTCGGCCGTGTTCGCGGCGTTGGGAATGAGGAAGATCTCGTCGTCGGACACCCGGTACTGGATGAGATCGTCGACCACGCCGCCCGAGGGATCGAGGCAGAACGTGTACTGGGCCTGGCCCGCGCCGATCTTGTCGAGGTCGTTGGCGAGGCAGGTGTTAACGAAATCGGCCGCACCTTCCCCGGCGATGAGCGCCTTACCGAGGTGCGAGACATCGAACAGGCCGACGGCATTGCGGGTTGCGTTGTGCTCCGAGACGGTGCCCTCGTAGGAGACAGGCATCGACCATCCGCCGAACGGGGCGAATGTCGCGCCCGCGCGCTCGTGCTCGGCGTGGACGGGTCCGCGCCTCAGATCGCCGGTGTCGTCTCCCGCCATGTCCCACACGTCCCTTCTGTGGTTGCCCGGGTAATGCCCCGGGCCGTCGACCGATTCTTCTCCCCTGCCCGGCCCTATCCCCTGCCAGGGCGAGTGCCCACAACCGTATCGCACGTGCGTCGATAGACTCGCAATAGATGGTCGGCCCCGCGCCCGGCGCGCCGCTGACCCCGCTTGATCGGTGTGCCGCCCTCCGGCCCCACAGGACCGGCGCGCGCCCGCCGAACCCATCGATCACACCGAACGCATCGAACAGCACCGGAGGTTCATCTTGCCCATCGCCAACGAATTCCCCACCTCGAACTCGGACCTCCCCGTGCTCTCCCCGGCGGAGGGCGTCGGGGCGGCGGGTGCCGCGATCGCCGCCGTGGGGATCATCGGCACGAAGGACTCCCTCGAGGTCGTCGCGCCCTCGCTCGACGCCACGGCGAAGGACGCCATCGCCTCCGCGGCCCGCGCTCTCGAAGCCTCTTCCTCCGTAGGCAAGGTAACCACGCTGCCGGTCTCGGCCGAGGGCGTGCCGCCGGTGGTCATCGCCGCGGGCCTCGGCGAGACGCTGTCTGCCGTCACTCGTGAAGACGTCCGGCAGGCCGCGGGCAGCGCGGCTCGCACGGCGCGCGGGCGCGACGGAGCGGTCGTGTTCGACCTCGCACCCGAGGTCGACGGCGCCTCGGCGACCGGTGAGGTCGCGATCGGCGCGGGCCTGGGTGGATACGTGCCACTCAAGGTCACCGCCGAGGGCGAGGGTGACGAGCCCGCACAGGCCCCCGAGTTCCGGATCGTCGGCGCACGCGCCGAGGAGATCGAGCGCGCCACGATCATCGCCGAATCCGTCGGCGCCGCGCGCACGTTCGTCAACACCCCGCCGAACCTGCTCTACCCGGAGTCCTTCGCCGATCGCGCCGTCGCGCTCGCCGAAACCCACGGGCTGACGGCCGAGGTGCTCGACGCCGATGCCCTCCGCGATGGCGGCTTCGGTGGCATCTCGGGCGTCGGTCAGGGCTCGAGCCGTGGCCCGCGCCTCGTCCGCCTCTCCTACTCTGCCGGCGCCGATGCGCCGAAGGTCGCGCTCGTGGGCAAGGGCATCACGTTCGACACCGGCGGCATCTCGCTCAAGCCCGCCGCGGGTATGGAGGCGATGACCATGGACATGGGCGGCGCGGCCGCCGTGATCGGCACCGTGATCGCCGCGGCCCGCCTCGGCGTCTCCGCGAATGTCACCGCGACCGTCCCCATGGCCGAGAACATGCCGGGCGGCGCCTCGTACCGGCCTGGCGACGTGCTCACCATGTACGGCGGGAAGACCGTCGAGATCACCAACACCGATGCCGAGGGACGGCTCATCCTCGCCGATGCCATCGTCCGGGCGGCCGAGGACGAGCCCGACTACCTCATCGACACCGCGACGCTCACAGGCGCGCAGATGGTCGCGCTCGGTCTGCGCACGCCGGGCGTTATGGGCACCGACGAGTTCCGCGACCGCGTCTCCGCGTTGAGCGCCGAGGTCGGCGAGAACGGCTGGCCGATCCCGCTGGCGGAGGACCTTCGCGAGGGCCTCGACTCGAAGGTCGCCGACATGGTCAACAGCGCGTCGGCGCGCTGGGGCGGGATGATCGTCGCCGGCCTCTTCCTCCGCGAGTTCGTGCCCGCCGGATTGCCGTGGGCGCACATCGACGTCGCCGGCCCCGCCTTCAACACCGGCTCGGGCTGGGGCTATAACCCCGCGGGCGCCACCGGCGTCCCGGTCCGCACGATGCTCGCCGTGATCGAGGACATCGCCGCGAACGGCTAGCCCCACAACGAGTTTCAAAGGTCCGCCCGTCGCAGGGAATATCCCGGCGGCGGGCGATGTTGTCGGCACCGGTGACCGTAGTCGTCTGCCCACGCGCTCCGGTCGACCGCGCCGGGAATCGGCGCACTCGAATTCACGGCGAACCGCGCCCGGACGCGTGGACGAGGAGGCGGAACGCTTGAGCCACGACGCAGGCCACGACTACCGCGGCGCGATGCGCGGAACGGGTTCGCACGTCGGGCCCATCGGTTTCGGCGACGGCGAGTCGCCCGCCGCCTGGCGCGCCCCCGCCGCGCGCACGCTCGCCATCATCGGTGTCCTCGCCTACAACTGGTGGGCCTATCTCCCTGTCGTCGCGCCCGATTCGCGAGTCGGCTTCCGCGGGCTGCTCTCCGATCTCGAGACCGCCGGCGCCCCCGATGCCACGACGCTGTCCTCGATCAACGCCGCGGCGGGCGGCTTCTTCCTCCTCGCCGTTCTCGTCCGCGGTGTGCGCGCTTCCGCCGATTCGCGCCGCATCCGGAGGCTCCTGCTCGGCTTCTCTCTCGCCGTCGCCATCGGGGCGCTGTTCCCCTATGCGTGCCCCGAGGGCCTCGACGCGGAATGCCGCGCCCAGGAATGGTCGTTCTCGCTGCCGCTCCACCACTACGTCCATATGACGGCGGGCATCGCCGAATTCGCCACCGCCACGTTTGCGCTGCTCCTCGCATGGGGCATCGGGCACCGTCGTACCGGCAAGCTCGGCGCGTACCTCCGCGGCGCGCGGATCGCGCTCTTCGTGGCGTACCCGCTGCTCGTCATCAGCTACCTGGTCAACGCCATGGGCTCGGTCGCCGAGGTCATGTTCTTCGCGGTCTTCTCCACGCTCATGCTCGCGTGGGTCTTCGCCGAACCCGACGTCCCCGCCGAGGAGGACGAATCGGGCTCGGCGGACTCGGCGGGCTAATCGCCGGCCCCGGCCGCTCTCGAGCCGCCAGGCCGGCCCCGCGTCCGGGCTGCTCGAGGTCCTGGAATCAGCGCTCTTCTTCCGCCCGCTCGGCGCGGTCGGCCCGGCGGAACTCCTCTCGGATCCGCTCGGCGCGGTCGGCCCGGCGGAACTCCTCTCGGATCCGCTCGGCGCGGTCGGCCCGGCGGAACTCCTCTCGGATCCGCTCGGCGCGTTCCCGCTTGGCCTTGAGGCGCATCGCCTCGTCGCGCTCGCGCATCCGCCGGGGGTATCCGGTCGCCGCGGCATCGTAGATCGCCACGCCGAGCTCGCGGCCGAGGCGATCGGCCTCGCCCCAGCTTCCGATCGGGCGGCGCGTGTACTCGCCCATGATGTCGACGAGCAGGAGCGAGAGCTGATTGACGACGGTCGACGGTTCGACGTAGCCGTCGATCCCCGCCCGGGTGCTGCTCCACTCGCGGAAGTGCTCGAGATCCTCGGCCGAGAGCGGACGTCCGCCGTCATTCCTGCCGGGCTTCCCGAACAGCGCTGCCATGCCGCATTCCCCTTCCCTGATCCCGGCGCGCGGCCTGCGGCGGCGCCGGTTCGATGTCAGAACAACGTTCCCGACGCGCCGGTTGTTCCCGGCGTTCCCCCTGCCTCGGTGCCCGAGTTTGGGCACAATGGTCGCTGAGATCGGGACGCGCGTAAAGTCGAAAACGTCCGCCGCGTCATTCATTGCCGCGGCGCGGGTCTGCGCCCCGGGTGCAGCCCGATCACGTCGAAGAACATACGAACGAACCGCCACATACCTCCGGGGCCACAGCCGCCGGGGCGAGATAATTCGAGGAGTCAAGAACATGGCCTTCTCCGTTGAGATGCCGGCGCTCGGTGAGTCCGTCACCGAGGGCACCATTACCCGCTGGCTCAAGCAGGAGGGAGACACGGTCGAGGTCGACGAGCCGCTACTCGAGGTCTCCACCGACAAGGTCGATACCGAGATCCCCTCGCCCGTGGCCGGCACCCTGAGCAAGATCATCGCCCAGGAGGACGACACCATCGACATCGGTGGCGAGCTCGCCCTGATCGACGATGGCTCGGGCGCCCCCGCCGACGATTCCGACACGACCTCGGCGCCTGCCGAGGAGGCTTCGTCCGACGATTCCGCGGATGCCGACGACTCCGCCGAAGCCGATTCCGCCGAGTCCGCCGCCTCCGGCTCCTCGGAGGATTCCGGCTCGGGCGAGGGCGAGAAGGTCCTCATGCCGGAGCTCGGCGAGTCCGTCACCGAGGGGACGGTGACCAACTGGCTCAAGGCGGTCGGCGACACGGTAGAGGTAGACGAGCCGCTGCTCGAGGTCTCCACCGACAAGGTCGACACCGAGATCCCCTCCCCCGTCGCCGGCACGCTGCTCGAGGTGCTCGCGAACGAGGACGACACCGTCGAGGTCGGCGGCACGCTCGCCATCATCGGCTCGGGCTCCGCGCCCAAGGCGGCACCCAAGACCGAGGAGAAGCCGGCGGAGAAGACTCCCGAGCCCGCCCCGAAGGCCGAGGAGAAGCCCGCAGAAAAGGCTCCCGAGCCTGCGCCCGAGGCCGAAGAGAAGCCCGCTCCGAAGACCGAGTCCGCCCCCGAGCCTGCGCGCCCGGCGGCGCCCGCGGCCGCGGCGAGCTCGGGCAGCGCCCCGTACGTCACCCCGCTCGTCCGCAAGATCGCCGACGAGAAGGGCGTGGACCTCTCCACCGTCGAGGGCACGGGCGTCGGCGGCCGCATCCGCAAGCAGGATGTCCTGGCCGCGGCCGAGGGCGGCTCCGCCTCCGGCGCCGGCTCCGCCAAGCGCGGCGGCCCCTCGCAGAAGGGCGTGCGCCCCGAGCTCGCCGAGCTCCGCGGCACCACGCAGGAGGCGAACCGGATCCGCAAGATCACGGCACTGCGCACCCGCGAGGCCCTGCAGTCCACCGCCCAGCTCACTCAGGTGTTCGAGGTCGACATGTCTCGCGTCGGGCAGCTCCGCTCGGCGTCGAAGGCGGACTTCCAGGCCAAGCACGGTGTCAAGCTCACGTACCTGCCCTTCTACGCGAAGGCCGCGGTCGAGGCGCTCGTCTCCCACCCGAACGTAAACGCCTCGTACGACGAGCAGACGAACACGATCACCTACCACGACCACGTGCACCTCGGCATCGCGGTCGACACCGAGCAGGGCCTGCTCTCCCCGGTGATCAAGAACGCCGACAAGATGTCCGTCGCGGAGCTCGCCAAGGCGATCGTCGAGATCGCCGACAAGGCGCGGAACCGCAAGCTCGGCCCCGACGATCTCTCGGGCGGCACCTTCACGATCACGAACATCGGCTCGGAGGGCGCGCTATTCGACACCCCGATCCTCGTGCCGCCGCAGGCCGCGATGCTCGGCACCGGCGCGATCGTGCGCAGGCCGATCGTCGAGATCGATGAGGACGGCGAGTCCATCGCGATCCGCTCGATGGGCTACCTGCCGCTCACCTACGATCACCGTCTCATCGACGGTGCGGACGCCGGCCGCTTCCTCACCACGATCAAGGACCGCCTCGAGACCGGCGCCTTCGAGGACGAGCTCGGCCTCTAGTCGCCAGCGCAGCGCCCAGACGCGCATCTGCGACGGCGGGCCCCCGATCAATTCGGGAGGCCCGCCGTCACCCATTTGTTCGGGAGTATCGTGGCGCCCATGAGCACCGCGCAGTCGAGCATCCGTGAGCAGTCCGATCCCGTCGAGGTCTCCTGGCTCGGCACCGTGGAGTACGAGGCCACGTGGGACAAGCAGCGCGAGATCGCTACGCTTCGCGCGGACGGCGAGACGGGCGATACCCTCCTTCTCCTCGAGCACCCGGCGACCTTTACGGCCGGCAAACGCACGCAGCCCGAGGATCTCCCCGCCGATCCCACAACCCCGGTGATCCACGTCGACCGCGGCGGCCGGATCACGTGGCACGGCCCGGGCCAGCTCGTCGGCTACCCGATCATCAAGCTCGCCGATCCCATCGACGTCATGGACTACGTCCACCGCCTCGAGGCGGGGATCATGCAGACGCTGTCGGAGCTGGGTATCGACACCACCCGTGTCGAGGGCCGCTCCGGGGTGTGGTGCCTCGCCGAGGGCTCGCTACCCGACCGCAAGATCGCCGCGCTCGGCATCCGTGTCCAACGTGGGGTCACGATGCACGGATTCTCGCTCAACTGCGACAACTCCTTCGCGGGCTTCGGCTCCGTGGTGCCCTGCGGGATCGCGGACGCCGGCGTCACGTCGATCTCCGAGGAGCTCGGCCGGGACGTCACCGTCGCCGACGTGCGCGAGCGGGCCCGCGAGAACGTCCTCGCCGCCCTCGACGGCCGGATCGATCTCCGCCCCGACGCCGTCGCCGCGCCCGCGGCGAGCGCCGCTCAGGCCACGCCGGAGGCGCCCGCGGCACCGCAGATCGTCATTCCCTCGTAGCGAGCTCGAGCTCCATGAAGTAGCTCGTGGAGAGGTCGGAATAGTCTCCGTAGGGGCCGCGTCGCTTGAATCCCGCCGAGGCGTAGAGGGCACGGGCCGGAGCGAAGAAGTCGACGGTCCCCGTCTCGAGGTAGAGGACCTCGTATCCCTCGTTCCGCGCCACCGAGACCACGTGCCGCAGCAGCGTCCGGGCGATACCCCGGCCACGCATCTCGGGATCGGTGCGCATGCTCTTGAGTTCCGCGGCGCCGCCGCTCAAGCGGGACAACGCCGCCGTGCCGGCGACCCGGCCGCCGACCCTCGCCACCCACAGCGTCTTGCCCTGCGCGAAGAGCTCGGGGAAACCGAGAGCGTACTGATGCGCGTCCGCGACCACGGGGCGCATATCGGCGAAGTGGCGGCGGATGAACTCCTCGACGTCCGCGTCGTCGATCCTCGCCTGGGCGACCGTCGGTGCTGCACTCATGCCCGCAGCGTAGCGGCAGCTCTCGCGCTCCGCGATTCCGCATCTTCGTCCACCGCCTGACGCGGCACACCATGACTCGAAGGCCACTGTGCCGGGCGCCCGGCACGGCACCGGGAATCGGCCCCTACCGGCGAATACCGCCCATCGGGGGCGCTTAGCCCAAGCGGCTACGGCGGCGTAGCATGGCCACCATGACTGTCGCACCCGAAGGACGGAAACTCCTCCGCATCGAGGTCCGGAACGCCGAGACCCCGATCGAGAACAAGCCCGAATGGATTCGCACTAAGGCCGTAATGGGCCCGGAGTATCGGGATATCAAGGGGCTGGTCAAATCGGGAGGACTCCACACCGTCTGCGAGGAAGCGGGCTGTCCCAACATCTTCGAGTGCTGGGAAGATCGCGAGGCCACCTTCCTCATCGGCGGCGATGAGTGCACGCGGCGCTGTGATTTCTGCCAGATCGCCACGGGCAAGCCGGAGCCGCTGGACCGCGACGAGCCCCGCCGTGTCGCCGAGTCGGTCCGCGAGATGGACCTGCGCTACTCCACCATCACCGGTGTCGCGCGCGACGATCTCCCGGACGGAGGCGCGTGGCTGTACGCCGAGACCGTGCGCAAGATCCACGAGCTCAACCCCAATACGGGCGTAGAGAACCTCATCCCCGACTTCAACGGCAAGGAGGATCTCCTCGCCGAGGTCTTCGAGTCCCGCCCCGAGGTCCTCGCGCACAATGTCGAGACCGTGCCGCGGATCTTCAAGCGGATCCGCCCGGCGTTCCGCTACGAGCGCTCTCTCGATGTCATCCGCCAGGCACGCGATTTCGGCCTCGTCACCAAGTCGAACCTCATCCTCGGCATGGGCGAGACCACCGAGGAGGTCGTCGAGGCGCTCGAGGACCTGCACTCGGCCGGCTGCGACCTCATCACCATCACGCAGTACCTGCGTCCCTCCCCGCGGCACCATCCCATCGAGCGGTGGGTCAAGCCGCAGGAGTTCGTCGAGCTCTCGGACAAGGCCTACGAGATCGGCTTCTCCGGCGTCATGGCCGGGCCGCTCGTGCGGTCCTCGTACCGCGCCGGCAAGCTCTACGCCCAGGCGATGCACGCGCGCGGGCTCGATGTCCCGGAGAACCTCTCGCACCTCACGGGCGAGGCCTCCGCGTCGCAGGAGGCAAACGCTGTGCTCGACCGCCAGCTCCAGCGCGAGGCGGCCCGCGCCTAGACCCACTTCGCGGCCCGGTACACGGGACGGACACTGAACAGGCACTGAACGGGCACGGGGCTCGCCACTCGGCGGGCCCCGTTTTCCATCTCTGACGGCGCACGTCCGCCATCATTCGGGTGCGTTTATTTTTCTCCGGCACGGGCCGTATCCTTGAACACATGGCATCCGGAGATTCGAAGAAGTCCAAGGAACAGAAGAAGGCCGAGCGGCAGGCCAAGCGCGCGCAGGGGAAGCAGACCCGCGGGCAGTTCTGGCAGGTCGTCAAGATGCTGGCCAAGGAGGACAAGCTGTTCCTCCCGGGCTTCATCGGGATCATCATCGGCACCGCGGTCATCGCGTTCCTCATCGGGCTCATCTGGGGCGGCCAGTGGTGGATGCTGTTCCTTGGTCTCCTCGTCGGCATCCTCCTGGGGATGATGTTCTTCTCCCGCCGCGTGCAGGGGCTCATGTACAAGCGCTACGAGGGGCAGCCCGGCGCGGCCGCGTGGACCCTCGACCAGCTGCGCGGCGGTTGGCGGGTGACTCAGTCGGTCGCGATCAACACGCACTTCGATGCAGTGCACCGCGTGGTGGGACGCCCGGGCATCGTGCTCGTCGGCGAGGGTGAGGCGCACCGCGTTCGCCCGCTGCTCAACCAGGAGAAGAAGAAGATCGCGCGCGTGGTCGGTGAGACGCCGATCTACGAGCTCATCGTGGTCGATGAGCCTGATTCGGATGCCAAGCCGGAGCAGATCGTGCTGCCCAAGCTCAACCGCCGGCTCAGCAAGTACCCGATGAACATAGAGCGCAGCAAGATCGACGCCCTCGATACCCGCCTCACCGCTCTCAACGCGAAGACCGGCATGGCCTCGCAGATGCCGAAGGGACCGGCGCCGCAAGGCGCGAAGGTCCGCAACCTCAACCGCACCGCCCGCCGCCGGGGCGCGCAGAAGTAGTCCGGCGAGGCACCGGGTGCATACGACCAGCGCCGGTCCGAGTTCCTCAGGGATCCGGGCCGGCGCTTTGTCATTCGATTACCCGTACTGCCGGTTTCCGGAACCTGCGCCCTCGAGCGGGGGGCGATCTGAGCTTGAGCTCCTCTACGACATTCGGGCAATCGTTCTAACGCGGCCGGACTACGACCGCGGTACCCGTCGCGCGGTCGTGCATGCCGCGGTTGTCCTCGTCCTGGAAGAGCGCCGGGAACACGAACACGGAGAGAACAGTCCGGATCACGGCCCGCCACAGCCCCACCGGCGCTGCGGCGTCGACGCGCGCGACGCCGAGCCCGACCGCTGCCATTCCGGGGGTCATCGACAGCGCCCATACGCTGACGATGGAGACCAGCGCCCAGAGGATCAACGTGGTGGTAGCTCCTCCTCCGAGGAACCAGCGCCCGTCCTGCCCCATGATGAGATTCACCGGAATAGAAATGATCAACCAGTCGACGAGGATCGCGCCGAGGCGGCGACCGAGCCCCGCCATGGAGCCCGGTCCGGACTCCGCGGCGCCGAGCTTCTCGCCGGGGTAGCTGCTCTCTCCGCCGTCAAGGGCGGCCTGGGGGCCGGACAGCCACGAACCGGTTTCCTTACGCATGGGCCCAACTCTATCGGTTGGCCTCCGGTACCCCGAGTATGCGCCTGCGTAACGTGCCGGAAACATAGGGGTGACGACCGAGCAACACCGGTTCTCTATTGTTGATGGGGTACGAAGCCGATGGCACCGGCCATCCGGCGTAGTGACGAAGGAGAACCAGTCGTGGGATTCACTAGCCCCGCAGAGGTCATCGAGTACGTCAAGTCCGAAGGTGTCGAGTTCGTCGACATCCGCTTCACCGATCTGCCGGGTGCACAGCAGCACTTCTCGATCACCGCAGATCAGTTCGTGGAGGATGTCTTCGAGGAGGGTCTCGCCTTCGACGGTTCGTCGATCCGCGGCTTCCAGTCCATCGACGAGTCGGACATGCTGCTGCTCCCCGACCCCTCGACCGCACAGATCGATCCGTTCCGGAAGCGCAAGACGCTCAATATCGTCTGCTCGGTCCACGACCCATTCACCCGTGAGGCGTACTCCCGCGATCCGCGCAACGTCGCGATCAAGGCTGAGGAGTACCTGATCTCCACCGGCATCGCCGATACGGTGAACTTCGGCCCGGAGGCCGAGTTCTACATCTTCGATTCGGTCGCCTACGAGACGGACACGAACTCCGCGTTCTACGAGCTCGAGTCGGTGTCGGGCTGGTGGAACCGCGGCAACCCGGTCAACCCGGACGGCTCACCGAACCTGGGCTACAAGGTTCGCCCGAAGGGCGGATACTTTCCCGTCGCGCCCTACGACCACTACCAGGACCTTCGCGACGAAATGTCCCTCAACCTTGCCGCCGCCGGCTTCGAGCTTGAGCGCGCCCACCACGAGGTCGGCACGGGCGGCCAGCAGGAGATCAACTACAAGTTCAACACGCTGACCAAGTCGGCCGACGAGCTGCAGCTGTTCAAGTACATCATCAAGAACACCGCGTGGCAGGCCGGCAAGTCCGTGACCTTCATGCCGAAGCCGCTCTACGGCGACAACGGCTCGGGCATGCACTGCCACCAGTCGCTGTGGAAGGACGGCAAGCCGCTGTTCCACGACGAGGCCGGATACGCGGGCCTGTCGGACACCGCCCGCCACTACATCGGCGGCATCCTTCACCACGCGCCGTCGCTCCTCGCGTTCACGAACCCGACGATCAACTCTTACCACCGCCTGGTCAAGGGCTACGAGGCGCCGATCAACCTCGTGTACTCGCAGCGCAACCGCTCGGCGTGTGTCCGCATCCCGATCACGGGTAACAACCCGAAGGCCAAGCGCATCGAGTTCCGTTGCCCCGATCCGTCCGGGAACCCGTACCTGGCGTTCGCCGCCATGTTCATGGCCGGCATCGACGGTGTGCGCAACAAGATCGAGCCGCCGGAGCCCGTCGATAAGGACCTCTACGAGCTCCCGCCGGAGGAGGCCGCTGGCATCCCGCAGGCGCCCACGACCCTCGATGCCGTGATCGACCGCCTCGAGGCCGACCACGACTACCTCACCGAGGGTGGCGTGTTCACCGAGGATCTCATCGAGACGTGGATCAAGTACAAGCGCGAGAACGAGCTGGACCCGGTTCGCCTCCGCCCGCACCCCCACGAGTTCGAGCTCTACTACGACTGCTAGTAGCTGCTGCCGGAGATAGCCCGGCATCCCGACGGCCCGGCCGTTCCGCCCCGCGCGGAGCCGCCGGGCCGTTCGCGTTCCGCGCGCTTTCCCCGTCGCTCATCCCGCATGACGGCGGACGTCCTAAATCGCCTCGCCCCCGCCGCTGCAAACCGCGGCGGGGGCGAAATTGCGCACAGTGTCAGCTCAGACGTTTTCTAGCCAAGTTGAAAACTTGAGATGGGCGCACGCAGCCTGTATCCAGTTCAAATTCAGATTGGAACGCGGCATACCCCTCACGCCTCAGCCGTGCCGATCCAAGCTAGCGGAACTGCCAGACGGGAACGGCGCTGTCGATCAGGTGCCAGTCGCAGTACGCGGTTTGACCATTAGACGGATTAATGGCGGTTTTGTTTACCGACTCGCAGGGCCTACCGCCAAGCGAGTTTTCGACACGTGTTGTCTTCCCCCAGTGCAAGCCACCGGGAATGTCGTCGAACGTTCCGGGCTGGGGAGCCCAAGCATGGCCATCCATGCGGTTCTTCCTGGCACACCACACCTTGGTGCCGTCCTGTGTGTACGCCCATTCGTTGGCCGCCGGACATCCGGTACCCATCTCGACCCAGTTGGAGGCGATGTAAGGGGACTGCCAAAACCATGGCTTCGGCAGGGGAGGGAGGAAGCTGGGATCGATTCCCGCGGGCGTCGGGACGGGGATAGGCGCGATTTCCGGGATGACAACAGAGCCTCCTCCCGGTACTTGCGCGGCAGCAGCGGGTGCGAGCACAACTCCGAGCGAAAGCGCGGCGATTGCAGCTGCGAAGAATTTTCGAGGTCGAGTCATGGCGTCTCCATGCGGTGCGCAGTGATGGTGAGCTGAGCATAATCGCTTGTGCCGGACCACGTAAGCTTCTTCTAATAAGTAATCCGAATAGTCGATGCTTCTCACCGTGGTTCAATGCACGGCCACTGAGGTGAAGGCAGAACGCGGCACCAGAGAGTGCAACTGGTCGGCGTCGGCTCTGTAAAGCCCAAACCCAGTGGCTGAAACTGCGCCAGTCGGACAGTCATAGCCTCTAGTCGTGAGCAGACGCTTCCCGGTCACTCACCCGGCATGACGGCGGACGTCCGAATTCACCTCGCCCCCGCCGCTGCGAACAGCGACGGGGGCGAGATCTCTGAGTGGCGCGAATCGGCGCGCGGTGTGCACTCGCCGCCGCTCCGGGCTAGGAACCGGAGGTCGCCGACCCGTAGGCGCCGAGCGACCCGGCGACGGAACCGGACAGCGGGCCCATGTCCATCGAGCCGACGACTCCGCCGGAGTTCTGCCACACGACGACAGTCGACGGACGGGCGAGCGAGGTGCCACCGTCGGGCCAGTGCGACGTGGTGGTCTCGGTGGTGGCTCCGTCGTCCTCGCCCGGGTGCTGGACATTGACCATGACGCGGGTGTCGGTGACGACCGGGCCACAGGTCTCCGCACCCTTGGGGACGGTGAGGAACTGCTTGGTGAGGCCCCGGGTCGGCCCGGAGAGGGAGACGGCGAAGAGCCCGTCGTTGGAGCCGAGCGCGTTTCCGTCGGTTGAGATCCAGAGGTTCCCGAAGGAGTCGAAGGCGACGTTGTCCGGGCACGAGATCGGCGAAACCGAGGACTTGTCGAAGCCGCCGAAGTAGGTCTCGGCCGCATTCGGATCGCCGCACACGAGGAGGAGGTTCCACGTGAAGGTCGTGCCCGTGTAGACGTCGTCGACCTCGAGGACGTAGCCGTTCTTGTTCTCCTTGACCGGCGCGTACTCCATCGTGCCCTCGCCCTTGCCGGGGACGCCGCGGTAGGAGTTGTTGGTCAGCGCGGCGTAGATCTTGCCGTTCTTCGGGTTCGGCTGGACGTCTTCCGGGCGGTCCATCTTCGTGGCGCCGGCCTTGTCCGCCGCCTGGCGGGTGAAGATGAAGACGTCGGCCCCGGAGAAGCCGTCGACGTGCGACTCGGCCGAACCATCGGCCTTCGCCGTGGCCAGTTTGACCCATTCGCCCGTGCCGTCGAAGGCGCCGTCCTCGGGCAGGGTGTTCTCCTTGAAGTCCGCGGAGTTGCCCGTGAACTTCGCGACGTAGAGGGTGCCCTCGTCGAGCGCCTTCATGTTCTCCGCGCGCGCGGCGGAATCGTTGCCGGGCACGAACTTCTTCGATGAGACGAACTTGTAGATGTACTCGAAGCGCGAATCGTCGCCGGAGTACGCAACGATCGTGCCGTCAGCGGCGATCTGGATCGAGGCGGCCTCGTGCTTGAAGCGGCCGAGAGCGGTGTGCTTGACCGGCGTGGACTTCGGGTCCCACGGATCGATCTCGACGACGTAGTTGAAGCGGTGGGGCTCGTTGGGCTGCTTCGTGATGTCGAAACGGTCGTCGAAGCGCTCCCACTTGCGCGAAGTGGCGTCCGCCGTCATCCCGTATCGGGCGTACGCCTCCGGCTCGGCAGCCTGCGCGCCGCCGGCGAAGTACTGATCGATGTTCTCCTCGCCCGAGAGGACCGTGCCCCACGGGGTGATGCTGCCCGAGCAGTTGTTGAACGTGCCGAAGACCTTGGTGCCCGAGTCATCGGCGGCGGTCTTGAGCTTCTCGTTGCCGGCGGCGGGGCCGGTGAGGCGGAACTCGGTGGTGCCGGTGATCCGGCGGTTGAGTTCGCCCATGACCGGCGTGAGCTTGCCGCTGCCGGGCTCGCCCTTGACCTCGACGATCGACAGCCCGTGTGAGGCCCACTCGATGCGCACGTGCTCTTCCGCGGGGTTCTCCTCGTCGTAGCCGGGGAACATCTGCTGCGGGGTCGTGTACTCGTGGTTCGACACGAAGAGGAAGTGGTCCGGCTTGCCCGGAATGGGGAGGAGATCGGCGAAATCGCAGTTGTAGCCGAACTGCCCCGCGGCGGCCTCGGGCGTCTGGTTGTCGAGCTCCCACTCGGGCGCTCCCTTGACCACCGGATCGCCCCAACGGATGACGACGGCCTGCGAGTACCCCTTGGGGATGACAACCGCGTCCTCGGTGTTGGGAGCGACCATCTCGAAGTCGAGCCCGGCGGGGTTGTTACCCACGAGGCTCGAGGCATTGAGCGAGCCCGCCGGGTTCTGCGCGGCGGCCATGCCCTGGCCCTGGGCCGCGAAGACGGTCGCGCCGCCGACCACGACGGAGGCAGCGCCGACGCCGCGGAGCACGGCACGACGGTCGAACTCGGCCTTGGCGATATCTCCGAAGTACGGATTGGACGAGGTGTTCTCGACGGGCTTGGAGCACGCATCGCCGCACTTGTACACGCACGTGCGGTGGGAGCGGCTCGACGTGAAGTCGAGTCCGGCGAGGAGGTTCTTACCGAGAGGAAGCATGAGAGGGCAGTCTCTTTCCTACTATTCCAGGATTATTGGCGGACCCAAGCAGACTAGGAAAAGACTGAGACGCCGTAGTGGCGTCCGGGTTAACGGAACCTCAACGAAAGTAGACAGCGAGGCTTACGTGGCAGCTCGTCGACCTATTCGGCAGCGAGAACTGAATCTATGATCCGCTTATTATCGGCGAGCCACTCCGCGTAGACCTCCGGCCGTTCGTACTCGGAATCGAGAATATAGAGAGCGCGGCCCAGGATGGTTGCGCCGAGCTCGGAGAGGATCGGACGCAGCTGGAGCTCCGGCGCCAGCGAGTGGCCAGGGCTGCCGCCGAGCATGAGCGGGACGGCGAGGCCGGAGAGCCCCGTGCGGGCGTCGAAGCGGTCGAGGAACAACTTGAGCAGCCCGGTGTACGAGCCTTTAAACGTGGGGCTCGCGAACACGACGAGGTCCGCCGCACCCACGGTCGCGACCGCCTCGGCGACCGGGGCCGAGCCCCAGTCGAGGATCTCGGCACCGAAATCGGCGAGGTCGACGACCGTGTCGGGCGGGCTCCCCGCTGCGACGGTGGCGAGGTGGGTGGCGGCGGCGAGAGTCCGGCTCTTCGGCTTGGGGTTGCCCACGACGACGGCGGTGTGCGGCATGTTGTGGTGCTCCTTCGCTGGAGATGGAGGCCTGGCGCCCGGGCTTCCCGGCCTACCCGGGTCCGGGCCACGATACGAGGATCGCCGCCTCGCGAGACCCCTTCTCGTCACGGCGAATCGGAGACTTGCGCGAGCCGTATCCCTCCCACCTGCCCACCATATGCACTATCTTGCATACTCAACTTGTTGCATAGCAAAGGTGTGCCGCCGTAACCTCGGAACATGGCCCTCGACCACGCGATTCTCGTCTCCCTCGCGGAGCGCCCCGGCACCGGCTACGAGCTGGGCCGGCAGTTCGGCCGCACCATCGGCCACTTCTGGAACGCCTCCCACCAGCAGATCTATCGCACGCTCGCGCGGCTCGACGAGCGCGGGCTCGTCGATTGCGCCGCCGTCCCGCAAGAGGGAAAGCCGGACAAGAAGGTGTATTCGCTCTCCGCCGCCGGCCGCGCCGAGCTCCGCGAATGGGTGTCCTCCCCCACACCGCTTCAAAGCCTCCGGGACGATCTCGGGGTCAAGATCCGCGCCGCCGAGCACGCCGATCTGCCCGAACTCATCGCAGAGATCGAGCGGCACCGGGAGCTGCACGTCGCCCGGCTCGATCTCTACCGTTCCTTCGAAGCCGAACAGTTCCCGGAAGCCGAGGGCCTCACCGGCCGCGCCCTCCACCAGCACCTCGTCCTCCGCGGCGGACTCGGCATCGAGGAGTTCTTCGTCGCGTGGTGCACCGAGGTCCTCGACGGACTGCGCCGCGAACTCGCGGGGGCGGGGCCCGGGGCGACCGACGGACAAGGCTCCACGGAGGACCGGCCGCCGCCCGAGTAGGAGCGGCTTCCGCCGTCATCCCTGCGCCGTTTCTTTCCCACCCCGTCCCCCCTCCCTCCATCTGCCCACCGAGGAGAAGTCATGACCCACCAGAACAGCGAGCCCCGCGAGTCCGACGTACAGCCGGCCAAGGCCACTACCAACGCCCACTTCCCGCATCTCTTCGAACCGCTGCGCATCAATGGGATGGAGCTGCCCAACCGCGCGGTCATGGGTTCGATGCACACGGGATTCGAGGACAGGCCGTGGGA
>NZ_DAINST010000027.1:0-4611 GCF_036741115.1 Dietzia sp. | reverse complement strand
GGCGCGCAGGCTCGGAGCGTTCTACGCCGAACGTGCCCGGGGCGGCGTGGGACTCATCATCACCGGCGGTGTCTCGCCGTCGCTCCTCGGCCAGCTCTACCCCCTGAGCTCGTCGATGCTCACCGAGTTCGACGTGCGTCACCACCGCAAGGTCACGGAGATGGTGCATGACGCCGGAGGCCGGATCGCCATGCAGATCCTGCACGCCGGGCGCTACGGGGTGACCCCGCTCAAGGCCGCGCCCGGCTCGGCGCCGTCCCCGATCCACCCGTTCAAGCACATCCGCATGACCGACGTGATGATCCGCAGGACGATCCGCGCGTTCGGCGCCGCCGCAAAACGGGCGCACCGAGCCGGCTATGACGCCGTCGAGATCATGGGCGGCGAGGGATACCTGATCAACCAGTTCCTCTGCCCGCACACGAACGACCGGACCGACCGCTGGGGCGGGAGCACCGAGAACAGGCAGCGGTTCCTCATCGAGGTGATCCGTGCGGTCCGCGCCGAGGTGCCCGCCGACTTCCCGGTGATCCTGCGCCAGTCCATCGCCGATTTCGTCGAGGGCGGTCAGACGTGGGAGGAGATCACCCTTTTGGCGCGGCGCGCCGAGGAGTGCGGCGTCGACGCGATCAACACCGATATCGGCTGGCACGAGGCGAAGGTGCCGACGATCGTCACGTCTGTGCCGCGCGCAGCGTTCGTGCGCTTTACCGAACGCCTCCGCGACGAGGTCTCGATTCCGCTGATCGCCTCGAACCGGATCAACACCCCCGAGGTCGCCGAGGAGATCCTCGCTCGCGGTGAGGTCGACGCGGCATCCATGGCCCGCCCGATGCTCGCCGACCCGCGGTTCATGGAGAAGGCCGCGGCCGGACGCGGAGCGGAAATCAACACCTGTATCGGATGTAATCAGGCGTGCCTCGATCACGCCTTCGTGGGCAAGAAGATCTCGTGCCTGGTCAATCCTCGCGCCGGCCGGGAGACCGAGCTCGTCCTGTCCCCGACGCGCCGCGCCAAGCGCGTCGCCGTGGTCGGGGCCGGGCCCGCGGGGCTCGCCGCCGCGATCTCCGCCGCGGAAAAGGGGCACCGGGTCTCGCTCTTCGAATCGCGCGATTCCATCGGCGGCCAGTTCTCCATCGCCGCGAGGATCCCCGGCAAGGAGGAGTTCGCCGAGACCATCCGCTACTTCTCCACCGAGCTCGAACGCCTCGGGGTAAAGACGCACCTCGGCCGCGAGGTCGACGCCGCGGAGCTCGTCGCTGAGAACTTCGACAAGGTCGTGCTCGCCACGGGCGTGACGCCGCGGATCCCCGAGATCGAGGGCGTAGACGCGCCTGAGGTGATGACCTATGCCGAATGCGTCCTCGGACACCGGGAGGTCGGCGAGCGCGTCGCCGTGCTCGGCGCGGGCGGTATCGGCTTCGACGTCGCCGAGTTCCTTACCACTCCCGAGTCGCCGACTCTGGACCTGAAGAACTGGGAGCAGGAGTGGGGTGTCGACGACGATCCCGAGAACCCCGGCTTCCTCACCACGCCGCGGCCGGAGGCCTCGCCGCGCACGGTCTACATGGTCCAGCGAAAGAGCAGCCGGATGGGTAAATCGCTGGGCAAGACCACGGGCTGGGTTCACCGCGCCGCCGTGCGTGCGAAGGGTGTCGAGCAGATCGTCGGCGCGAGTTACGACAAGATCGACGCCGAGGGCGTGCACCTGTCGTTCCGCTCGGAGTCCGGCGAGGTCACCGACACACGGCTCCTCGAGGTCGACAGCATCGTGCTGTGCACGGGGCAGGAGTCCGTGCGCGCGCTGCTCGGCCCTCTCACCGAGGCCGGCGTCGACGTCGAGGTGATCGGCGGGGCGGATGTCGCCGCCGAGCTCGACGCCAAGCGGGCGATCCGCCAGGGCACGGAGGTCGCTGCGGGGATCGAGTAACTCGCGCAGCGCTCGGTCTAGCGGGCGCTAGCCGAGCTCGCGGAGAAGCCACTCCCGGAGTACCGCGGCGTGCGTGTGCTCGGTGTCCTTGCCGGCGAAGAGCAGGGCCACCACGCCGCTTCCGGAGAGCGCCTCCCGGAGCTCTCCCAGCGCGTCGTCGAGCTCGCCGGCATCGAGGCTACGGTCGAGCTCCGCGGTGTACTCGGAGCGGAACTCGTCCCAATCGTCGACGTCGCGATGGAACTTCTTCCGCAACTCCGTTGAGGGGGTGAGCTCCTTCGGCCACCCCGCGAGCTCGACGGAGTCCTTCGCGACGCCGCGCGGCCAAAGCCTGTCGACGAGGAAGTTTTTCGCGCCCGAGGGCTCGCCCTCCCCCGCGCGTGCATCATAGATCCTGTTGATGACGATACGCTCCGTGAGTGCGGACCCCGTTTCCTGCTCGGTCTGGTTTCGCTTCGCGGACTTCTTCTCTCCGGACATGCCCCCACTGTAGGTGCGCCCCGCTCGCGGTCGTGCCCGCACCGAGAAGCCTCGGCGCCTCGGCGGCGACGAAGTCCCAGAAATCGTCGACGGGCGGGTTGGGCGCGGCGCGCCGGTGCCGGACGAGGCCGATCTCTCGCCGAATCGACGTCCGTAGAGGGATCAGTTCGGCCCCCGCGGGGTGCAGCTCGGCGTTGTCGAGGGGAACCACCGCGACGGCCAGGCCCGCCGAGACGAGGCCACCGGCAGTGAGGATCTCGCCTGCCTCGAAGACGATGCGCGGCACGAATCCGGCCTCCGCGCACAGGGCGTCGAACGTGATCCTCGTGCCGTAGCCGCGCAGGAGCGTGGCAAAAGACTCGTCGGCCGCTTCCGCGAGATCGACCGAGGAACGCCCGGCCAGTCTGTGCCCCGCGGGCACTGCGAGCCCCTGCCGCTCGTCGAGCACGAGAAGGAACTCGAGCTCGGGGTCCTCTGGCGGGGGCGTCGCGATCGCCAGGTCGGATTCTCCGGCTGCGACGCGCTCGGAGAGCTCGATGCCCGGCCCCTGGTGCAGGGAGAACTCGATGCCGGGGCGGGCTTCGAGGAACCCGCGGACGAGTGAGGGCATGAGCCACGTGCTCAGCGAGTGGAGGAAGTCGAAGCGGATCGTGCCGCTCTCGGGATCGGCAAGCCGCCTGACTTCGGCGACCCCCTCCGCCACTTCGGCACCCGCTCGGGCGAGGTGATCCCGCAGGGCCGCGCCCCGCGGGTTGAGCCGCAGCCGCGTCCCCACCCGATCGAACAGTGCCGCGCCCACGTCGCGTTCGAGGCGGGACAAGCGCCGTGAGAGGGTCGACTGCCCGATCCTCAACTCGTCGGCGGCCTCGCCCACGTGGCTCGACTCGCAGAGTGTGAGATACCACTCAAGATCCCAGCCATGCACGCCATTTGCCATCGCCACACCTCGATTCATACGTCTTCTGCAACGTTTCTACGCTTTTCATGCATTGGACGCATCACCCCTCGTGGGGAGAACGTGGACGCATGGCACAAGCGAGCGAGACCCCAGTGGAACCGAGCACGACGTCGCCGGCCGCCGGCACCGGACTCCGCCCGGGAGACCGCGACCACTGGCGCGCCATCGTGGCGCTCGTCGCCGCGGGCCTCGCCTCGTTCAACGCGATGTTCGCGACCCAGGCGCTGCTCCCCACCCTCACCGAGGACCTCGGCGTCTCCCCGGCATCGGCGTCGCTCACGGTCTCTGCGCTCACTGGAATGCTCGCGCTGTCGATCATCCCCGTGTCGATCCTCTCCGAGCGCTTCGGACGCGGCAGGGTGATGATCTCCTCGGCGGTCATCGCGACACTGCTCGGAATCGCGCTCTCGTTCTCTCCGAACATCGGGATCCTCATCGCCGGACGCGCTATCCAGGGTGTCTTCGTCGCAGGCGTTCCGGCGGTCGCCATGGCCTGGCTCGCCGAGGAAATGCACCCCGACGCACTCGGCTCGGCGATGGGGCGTTACGTCGCAGGAACCACGGTCGGCGGACTCCTCGGCCGGCTCGTCCCCGCCGGGGTACTCGAATTCGCCTCCTGGCACGTCGCGATGCTCGTCACCTCTGCCGTGGCCTTTGCCTTCGCCGTACTCCTCGCGCTCATGCTCCCCGCGCAACGCTGTTTCGTCCCGAAACGCATCCGGCTCGGCAACGAGCTCCGCGCGCTCGCCGGCCACTGGCGGAATCCGCGGATGGCCTCGCTCTTCGCGCTCGCGTTCCTGCTCATGGGCGTTTTCGTGTCCCTCTACAACTATCTGGGCTTCCGCCTGCGCAGCGAGTTCGGCTTCTCCGAGGCCACCGTAGGAATCGTGTTCCTCCTCTACCTAGTGGGCACGTGGACCTCGGCGCGGGCGGGCGCCTTCGCCACCCGGCTCGGCAGAGCCGCGGTCGTCCGAATCGGCATCATCCTCACCGCAGTGGGGCTCGCGCTCACCCTCACCCACACCCTGTGGCTCGTGCTCCTCGGCGTCGCCGTGCTCACGGGCGGATTCTTCGCCGCCCACGCCACCGCCTCCGGCTGGGTCGGAGCGCTAGCGGTACGCCACCGCGCCGAGGCCTCGTCCACGTATCTGTTCTGCTACTACCTCGGGTCCTCGGTGATCGGCTACGCCTCGGGCTTCCGCCTGCACGACGGGGGCTGGCCAGGACTCGTTCTCGCGCTCGG
>NZ_DAINST010000026.1:0-32873 GCF_036741115.1 Dietzia sp. | reverse complement strand
GACCTCGCGCAGGGCGGCCACGCAGGCGCTGCTGGTCACCACTCTGGGCGGACTCGCGATGCTCGTGGGCATCATCATCTTCGGCGAGTCGGTCGGCTCGTATCGGATGTCCGACGTCGTGGCCGCCGAGCCCTCGGGCGCCGCGATCCGCGTCGCGCTGCTGCTGGTCATCGCCGGCGCGATCACCAAGTCAGCCATCGCCCCCTTCCACTTCTGGCTGCCAGGCGCCATGGCCGCGCCCACGCCGGTGTCGGCGTATCTGCACTCGGCAGCGATGGTCAAGGCCGGCATCTTCCTCATCGCGCGCCTCTCCCCCGGTCTCTCGGGTTCGCCCACGTGGCAGCTCGTGCTCATAGGACTCGGCAGCTTCACCATGCTCATGGCCGGCTGGCGAAGCCTGCGCGAATACGATCTCAAGCTCATCCTCGCGTTCGGCACGGTCTCGCAGCTCGGCTTCCTGCTCATCCTCGTGGGCGTCGGCTCGCGCGACACGATGATGGCCGGCCTCGCCATGCTCGTTGCGCACTCGCTGTTCAAGTCGGCGCTGTTCATGTCGGTGGGGATCATCGACCACGAGACCGGCACCCGCGACATCCGCTACCTCTCGGGTCTCGGAGAACGCTGGCCCGCGTTCTCCGTGGTCTTCGTCGCGGCCGCCGCGTCGATGGCCGGCCTTCCGCCGCTGCTCGGCTTCGTGGGGAAAGAAGCGGCGATCACCACCATCCTCGAGGACGACCGCCTCCACGGCATGCCCGGGCCCGTCATCGCCGGTGTCATCGTCGTCGGCTCAGTCCTCACGTTCGCGTACTCGGCACGTCTCGTGCTCGGTGCGCTGCGCCGCAAGCCGAGCTACTCCGGCGGCCCGAGCCCCGCGGTCTCCGCATCGCACCGACCGGGCATCGGCTTCCTCGCCGTTCCCGCGCTGCTCGCGCTCGGCGGACTCGCCTTCGGCGTCTACTCGGCGCCGCTCGAGACGATCATCGGCCGCTACGTCGACACGGCATTCCCGCCCGGCTCCCACTGGGCCTCGGATCACCCCTACCACCTCGGTCTGTGGCACGGGTTCTCCCTCCCACTCCTCCTGACGGCGGTCGTCTACGTCCTCGGCGCGGGCCTCTACGTCGTCCAGCGGACCGTCGAGAAGCTGCAGTTCACCCAGCCCGCCCTGGGCAACGCGGACCGGATCTACGATGCCGTGCTCGCCGTCGCGGACAAGGCCTCGCTGCGCCTCACCAAGTTCATCCAGCGCGGTTCGCTTCCGCTCAATATCGCGATCATCATCTCGGTGTTCATCGCATTTCCCATGACGGCGCTCTTGATCGGCACACGCGAGGGCCTACAAGTCGAATTGGCCGCCGCCCCGGCGATCTACGGCCTCATCATCCCCGTGGCCATCGCGGTGCTCGGCGCTTGCGTGCTCCACAATCGCCTCTCGGCCGTGATCTGCGTGTCCGTCAGCGGCTACGCCCTCGGCGCTGTGTTCGCGTTCCACGGGGCGCCGGACCTCGCCATCACTCAGGTCCTCGTCGAGACGCTGATGATGGTCGTGTTCGTCCTCGTGCTGCGCACGCTGCCGTCGAACATGCCGAAGCTCTCGGGGCTCATCCGCCTGCGGGCGTGGTTGGCGCTCGGCACGGGCGTCGCCGTGATGGTGCTCGGCGCGTACGCATCGAATGCTCGCTCCGCCGATCCCATCGGCACCCGCTTCCCCGAACTCGCGTACCTCCTGGGCAACGGGAAGAACGCCGTCAACGTGACCCTGGTGGACATCCGCGCATGGGACACGCTCGGCGAGATCACGGTGCTCCTCGTCGCGGCGACCGGTGTGGCCTCGCTCGTGTTCCGCACGGGCCGCTACGGCTCGGGCCCGCGCCTCGCCGACGCGGCGAATACCCGCTCGGGCCGCCGCGAGCTGGGGGCGGCGCGCCGCCACGGCACCGACCACCTCGGCAGCTTCCTCCGCGGCGCCGCGGTGCGCAACCCCGACGAGCGCTCGCTCGTGCTCGAGGCGACCACTCGCATCGTGTTCCCCACGATGATGGTGCTCTCGCTGTTCTTCTTCTTCGCCGGTCACAACAACCCGGGCGGCGGTTTCGCCGGCGGCCTGGTCGCCGGGCTCGCGCTGCTCCTGCGTTACCTCGCGGGAGGAAGGTACGAGCTCGGCGAGACCATCCCCGTGGAGGCTGGGCGCATCCTCGGCGCGGGACTGATGATCTCGGCGTGCACCGCCGTGGCCTCCATGATCGCCGGCGCCCCGCCGCTGAGCTCGGCGACTTTCGAGTTCCACCTCCCGGTGTTCGGCGACGTCAAGCTGGTCACGGCGCTGATGTTCGACGTGGGCATCTACCTCGTGGTCGTCGGCCTCGTCCTGGACATCCTGCGCTCCCTCGGCGCGCGGCTGGAGCTCGATGCCCGCGACGTCGCCGAGCTGCGCGAGCGCCTCAAGCGTTCTCGCCTCACCGGCCCCGGCGCCGTGCCGCTCACGCGCTTCTCCTTCCTCGACGACGAGACGAAGAAGAAGGCCACGGCGAAGACCTCGGACGAAGGCTCGAGTTCAGGCTCTGCATCGGCCTCGAGTTCGACCTCGGCCGAGAAATCCACCGCCGAAGCCACGCCCACGAACGAAAGGGGGGATCACTAGATGACCGCCGATTTCGGCATCCTGCTGCTCTGCGGGATCCTCTGCGCGGGCGGGGTGTTCCTCCTGCTCGACCGCACGCTGCTCCGAGTGATCCTCGGGCTCATGCTGCTGTCCAACGGCATCAACCTGCTCATCCTCGCGATGGGCGGGCCGCCGAAGAACCCGCCGATCCTCGGACGCGGCGGACTCGAGGACTCTGGCGACGCGGACACCGTCGTGCAGGCGCTCGTGCTCACCGCGATCGTCATCACGGCGGGCATCGTCGCCTTCCTGCTGGCGCTCATGTATCGCTCGTACCAGTTCACCACCGCGGACATGGTCGAGGACGACCCCGAGGACACCAAGGTCGCTGCGCGCTCACCGGGAGACAAGGCGTCGGCGCCGGACCGCGACCGCTCCGACGACCAGACCACCGGCGAGCCCACCGAGATGGGCGACCTCGTCAAGTACTCGGACTCGGCTGAGGAGTTCGAGAAGACCGCCGGGGAAGTGGCCAAGGAAGAACGCGAGCGCGGCGGAGAGGGGACGACATAAATGAACCTCCCCTTCGACCTCTCCCCGTCCCTGTTCGCCTACCTCATCCCCGGGATGTTCCTCGGCCCGCTCATCGCGGCGGCGCTGTGCCTCATGGTGTCCCGGCGCTCGCTGGTGCAGAACTGGATCACGGTCATCACGCTCACGGCGACGACCGTGGCCTCCGCGCTGCTCCTCATGCTCGCGGACACGCACGGTTCGGGCGTGGTCCAGGTCGGCGGCTGGCAGGCCCCAATCGGGATCACGCTCACCGTCGATCGGCTGTCGGCGTTCATGCTCGTCGTCTCGCAGATCGTGCTGCTCGCCGTCATCCTCTACGCCGTGGGGCAGGGCATCCGGGACGGGAGCAAGGACCAGCCGGTCTCGATCTTCCTGCCGACCTACCTCGCGCTCACCGCGGGACTCAACAACGCGTTCATCGCCGGCGACTTGTTCAACATGTACGTCGGCTTCGAGATCCTCCTCGCGGCCTCGTATGTACTGCTCACGCTCGGCGCCTCGCAGCCGCGCGTGCGCGCGGGTGTCTCGTACACAGTCGTCTCGATGGTCTCGTCGATGGTGTTCCTCGTGGCCATCGCGCTCACGTATGCGGCGGTGGGAACGCTCAACATCGCCGACGTCGCCGTGGAGATGTCGCAGGTCCCGGACGGCGTGCGGAACGCGATCTTCGCGATGTTCCTCGTGGCGTTCGGGATCAAGGCAGCGATCTTCCCGCTGTCCTCGTGGCTCCCGGACTCCTACCCCTCGGCGCCCGCGCCGGTCACGGCCGTGTTCGCCGGCCTGCTCACCAAGGTCGGCGTGTACGCGATCATCCGCACGCACACGATCCTGTTCCCGGGCGGCTCGATGGACGAGGTGCTCATGGTCGCCGCGCTGCTCACGATGGTCGTGGGCATCCTCGGCGCGATCGCGCAATCGGACATCAAGCGAATCCTGTCGTTCACGCTGGTCAGCCACATCGGCTATATGATCTTCGGCATCGCCCTGTCCTCGGAGACCGGGCTCTCGGCGGCGATCTACTACGTCGCGCACCACATCCTCGTGCAGACCACGATGTTCCTCGTCGTCGGGCTCATCGAGCGGCAGGCGGGCAGCTCCTCGCTCCGCACACTCGGCTCGATCGCCGTGGCCAGTCCGTTCCTCGCGATCCTGTACCTCGTCCCCGCCCTCAACCTGGGCGGCATCCCGCCGTTCTCCGGGTTCATCGGGAAGCTCGCCGTCATGCAGGCCGGTGCGCAGACGAATTCACCGCTCGCGTGGATCCTCATCGCCGGCTCGGTGATCACGTCGCTGCTCACCCTCTATGTGATGATCCGCGTGTGGACCAAGGCCTTCTGGCGCCCCGCAGCGGACTCCCCAGACGGCTCGGTCGACGCCTACCCCGTCTCGTTGCTTCCGGCGACCGACTCGGTCGCGCAGGAGGAGCGCGAGTCGCCGGGCCGCATGCCGTTCTCCATGGTCGCGCCAACCGCGTTCCTCATCTGCGTCTCCCTGGCGATGACCGTCTTCGCCGGCCCCCTCCTCGACGTCACCGACCGGGCCGCGCAGTCGCTTATCGAGGGTTCGAACTACATCGACGCCGTCGGTCCGGACGCCGCCGAGGCGGGCCGGGACACCACGCGGGAAGGCAACGCGTTTGACGCCGAACGTCCCGCCGACAAGTCCGCCGAATCGCCGGGTAGCGCCGATTCCCACTCGCCGGCGGCCGGGGCAGGGACCGGTGCCGGGGCCCCCGGCGCCCCGAAGGAAGGGGGTGGGCGCTGATGCGCGATTTCAAGATGATCGCCCTGTGGATCACGACGTGCCTGTGGCTCATGCTCGCGTGGGTCATGCTGTGGGGCGGATTCTCGAGTCCCGGGACGTGGGTCGCCGGCCTCGGCATCGGGCTCGTGGTCATGGTGTTCTTCCCGCTCCCCCGGCGAAAGGTCATCGGCGAATTCCACCTGTTCCACGCCCTGCGGCTCGCGGGCTACGTCGCGATCAGAGTCATGCAGTCCTCGATCGAGGTCGCGTACATCTCGCTCAATCCGCGCAGACGCCCGAAGCCGGCGCTGCTCATGGTGCCGATGCGCCTGGAATCGGACTTCGTACTCTCGCTCGCGGTCAATACGCTCAACATCATCCCCGGTGGCATCGTCTGCCGGATCGACGAGCGCAATCGGCAGGTGATCCTCCACGTGCTCAACACCGGGACCGCGCGCGAGGTCGAGAAGTTCTACCACGACACCGCGAAGATCGAGGCGATGTACGTGCGGGCCTTCGAGCCGCAGGAGAACGTGGACAAGCTCGCCGAAGCCATGCGCTCCTCGCCGATCGCCCCGGCCGTCCGCGACGAGTGGCTCGTCGACGGCGCCGCCAAGAACCGCAGGAAGGAGGACCGCTAGCCATGGATCTCGACACGATCGAGCAGGTCATCCTCTACCTGTCCGCCGCGGTGCTCGCCACCGCCATGATCCTCTCGATGGTCCGCGTGACCTTCGGGCCGAACAGTATCGACCGGGTCATGAGCCTCGACACGATCTCCGCGATCGCGCAGTGCGGCGTCGCCCTCTACATCGCGTGGACCCTCGACACCACGCCCATCGCAATGACCCTCGCGCTCGCCCTCATCGGCTTCCTCGGCTCGGTGTCCGTCGCGCGCTTCCGCGTCCCCGACAGCCAATTCGTTCCGGGGAACTCGGTGATGTCGGTGGAGGACTTCTCCGCCGTGCAGATCCCTTCGGCCCCTGGTTCGGACGAGACGGCCGCAGCAGTCGGCGCGGACGGCGTCGAGGACGCGGCCGTCGAACGAGCTCGAGACGCCGCCGACACCGGGGCTCGCGAGGCTTCGGCGAAGGAATCGGATCGGAGGTCCGGCGATGATCGGTGACGTCCTCTCCCTCCTCGGCACCCTGCTCATCCTCTTCGGCGCGATCCTGTCGCTGTCCGCGGGCGTCGGCCTGGTCCGCTTCCGCGATTCGATTACCCGCATGCACCCGGCGGCGAAACCCCAGGTGCTCGGGCTCATCGCCGTGCTCACGGGCGCGGGGTTGCGCTTGCAGAAGCCCGCAGAGGTCGGGGTCCTCGTGCTCGCGTGCCTCTTCGCGGTCATCACCGCCCCCGTGGTCGCCAACCGCGTGTCGAACGTCGCGTACCACGAGTCCGGCAAGGTCCGCCGCGAGGGCACCGACCCGCTCGAGGACGCGTAGGACGGGTCCCGTGCCGACTCCCGGGCGCCGGGACGACCGCCGTCAGGACGAGGGGTTCGGCGCGAGGAGCGGGACCAGTCGCACGTAGAGCACCATGCCGAGCAGCTCGATCATGGTCTGGGTGACGACGGCCGCCGCGGCGAGCGACAGCGGTTCCGGGAGCGCCAGCGCAAGAGGTAGGACGACGAGCGAATTGCGCGTGGCCCCGGAGAACACCGTGGCCCTAGTCTCGGCTACGCGCTGACCGAACAATCGCGCGGCGGCGAGGCCGAGCGGCGCCATGCCCACGAGGAACAGCACGTACACCGGGATGAGCGAGGCTAGCTCTACGGCGTCGCCGCGCACCTCGTCGATGTGCGCGGCGACCACGATGGCTAGCGTGAGCATCATGAGCGGGACCATCGCCCCGTCAGCGATGGGCGGGATCCGGGCGGCGAGTTGCCCGGGTCCGGGGCGATTGCTGCGGGCTGGTTGGATGCTGCGTGCGGGGCGGTCGCCGCGGGCGGCGAGTGCCTGCGTGAGCGCGGCGAACGCGAGCGGCGCGAGGACCACGGCGAGGAACGCGACGGCGAAGGGCGCGGGATCGATCGCGGACACTGCGTCTCGTCCCGCGAAGAGACTCAGGTACAGCGGCAGAAGCACGACCTGCAGTCCCATGAGCAGTGGCGTCGCGGCGAGGAGTTTCCCGCGCGCGGCGCCGGCGAGCCCGGCGAACACGATCACGTAGTCGACGCACGGGCAGAGCAGTACGAGCAGGGCACCGAGGAGGAGTCCACGGTTGTCGGCGACGATCCGCGAGAGCGCGAACGCGAGAACCGGGGCGAAGAGGAAGTTCGCGACGAGTAGCCCGCCGAGGAATCGGACGTCACCGAGGGCGTTTCTCAGTCCCGTGAGTGGGATGCCGAGGAACGTGACGTAGAGCAGGGCGGCGAGGACCGGGGTTACCGCCGGGCCGAGGGCCCCGGCGAATCCCGGCGCTGTGAGGCCGAGTGCGGCGCCCGCGACGAGGGCCCCGAAATACAACGGCACCTGGTGGCGCGACCACCAGGTGACGAGGGATTCGATGATGCTGGAATTTGCGTACTAGAAGCCGGCGGCGGGTGCCTGAGCCCCCGCCTGTCCGGCGGCACCGGCCGCGGCGCCTGCGCCCTGCTGAGCGGCGCCCGCGGTGCCCTGCTGTGCGGCACCGCCCTGCGCGGCGCCGGCCTGCTCCGTGACGGTCACCGTCGTGGTGGCCTTGCCGCTGCCCTCGGCACCGCCCTCGCCATGGCCCTTGGCCTCACCATTGGCCTCGCCCTCGGAATCCGGGGCGCCAGTGTAACTGGGCAGCGTGTACTCCGCGTTGGCATCGGCCGGCTTCTCATTCGGCGGGTGGCACGCCGACAGCGCGGCGGCGAGCACGAGCACGGGTGCGGCGATCGCCACACGGGTCGAGGGCTTGAAGCGCGAGGCCATGGCTGCTCCTGAAAATTCGAAAGATCTCGTACGGCGAACTGCCGCCATCTTATCTGTACTCATGAAACTCGTAGGAATCGGGAGGAGGCGCGGTCCCCGATCGGGAACCGCGCCTCCTTCGCTTAGCCGTTTCGGCGGGCGCTTCTACGACAGCCGGCTCTTATGCAGCCAGCGAGGTCTTGCGCCCACGGCGTTTAACGCCGTGGGCCTCTTATGCGATCAGAGCCCGCGCATGTCCTGCGTGACGATGACGATGACCCCGGGCGCGTTCCCGCCGACGCCGTCGGGCCGCGGGCGCGCCTCGATGCCGAGTTCGCCTGCGAGTTTCTCGGCGGTCGCCTTCTCCTCGGGGTTGTTGCCGTAGTACACGCCCGAAGTGGGCATGTTGCTATCCGAGTAGTTGCCCACTTCGGTCACGTCCGCGCCGGCACCGCGGAGGCGGTTCGCGACGTCGTCGGCGAGGCCGGGGACGGTCGAGTTGTTGAGCACGCGCACCGGCGAGTTCGCCGCCTGCGCGTCCTGCCCGCCCTGGGCGTTCTGCTCCTGCGGCGCGGGCTGCCCGTTCTGCTGCGCCGCATCTCCGTTTGCCTCCGGCACCGCGGCGCCCGACTGTTCCGCGGCCCCATTCGGTGCCGCCGGCGCGGCGCCGTTCGCACCGGACTGAGACTGCTGGTTCTGCCCCTGCTCGCCCGAGGCCTGCTCCGACGTGGATGACGACGACGCCGCCGTATCGCTCTCGTCGTCCGAACCGCCGCCGGAGAAGAGCTGGAAGAGTCCGACGCAGAGGAGGATTACGACGAGTGTGAACAAGAGCATCGCAATGGCGCGGTACGGGACCCCGCCACCGGAGTCGGAGTCGTCGCCCCGGTCCTTGCCGTTGTTGCGGTCCGGGCGCGCGGCGCGGGACGCGCCGGTCGCGGCAGCCGCTCCGTGCTCGCCACTGTGTTCACCGTTGGCGGAAGCGCCTGCAGCACCCGCACCAGCGGCGCCTGCGGCACCGGCCGCTCCAGCGGCACCCGCGCCGCCGGTATTCCCGGCATCTGCGGACTGCGGCTCATCGAAGTACTCGGTGTCGTCGGCGTATCCGTGCTCGCCGTATCCGTGCTCACCGTATTCGGGCTCGCCGTAGCCGTTCTCGTTGTACTCGTGCTGCCCGTACGCGGGATCGTCGTAGGCATGGCCGCCGCCATAGCCCTGCTCGGAGTAGCCGTAGCCGCCCTCGTCGCTCAATTCGTCGTAGGGCTGGCGGCCCTGATCGAATTGGTGGGTCTCGTCGCCATGCGGCCCGGCGTCATTCCCGAAGTGTCCGGAGTGTTCGCCGAAGCCGGTCTCGGCGCCGTTGCGGCGGTCGCCGCCGGGGAAAGGTGTACGGGGATCGCTCATGATCTTGGGTTCCCTCGCTCGTGGTCGAATCGTGATCCGCTGCGCCGCCTGGGCCCGGCGCGCGGCCTCACGCGTATGGCGAACCCGCTCGGCTCGGCGCTTTCGAGGCGAAGCCTAGGCTAATCGAGCCGCATTCCGGTGGAGCGTCCCGCGCGCGCCTTCTGCCTCGAATCGCGGAGGCGGCGGAGTCGCTTGACCAGGAGGGGGTCGTGCTCGAGCGCCTCCTGCGTGTCGAGCAGCTTGTTGAGCTGCTGGAAATAGCGGGTCGCGTTGACGTCGAATTTCGCGCGGATCGCCTCGTCCTTGGAGCCCGCGAAGCGCCACCACTGTCGCTCGAAATCGAGCATCGCGAGCTCGCGCTCGGAGAGGCCGGAGGCGTCCTGCGCGTCTGCGGTGTCCGCAGCGCCGACGGTGTCCTCGAAGTTCTTTTCTCGCGTCGGTGCACTCATGCGTCCTCCTTCGGCAACGGCTGCAGGGTTTCCCCTCAAGTTACACCGTTGTAAGTACATGGAGGTAGCTCGCCTGCACGGCACGGAACGAACTAGAGTTTCCCCTATGTCCATTCGCCCCATCGTGATCGCCGGAGAGCCCGTTCTCCACGCCCCCATCCCGCCGACCGAGAAGTCGGCAGCGGACCTGCGCGGACTCATCGACGATATGTACGAGACCCTCGAGGCCTCGCACGGTGTCGGGCTCGCGGCCAACCAGATCGGCGTGGCCGAGCGCGTGTTCGTCTACGACTGCCCCGATATCGACACCGAGGACGGCAAGGTGCTCACCAAGGCCGAGCTCGAGGCGCGGGGCTTTACTAATCGGAAGGGCGCCGTCATCAATCCGGTGCTCGAGACCAGCGAGATCCCGGAGACCATGCCGGACCCGGACGACGACTACGAGGGCTGCCTCTCCGTCCCGGGCGAGAACTTCCCCACGGGCCGCGCGTGGTGGACCCGGGTGACGGGGCTCGACGAGAACGGCGAGCCCGTCTCCGTCGAAGGCTACGGGTTCTTCGCGCGCTGCCTGCAGCACGAGGTCGGGCACCTCGACGGCTTCCTCTACACGGACGTGCTCGTGGGCCGTCACAAGAAGGCCGCGAAGCGCGCGATCCGCGACAACGGCTGGGGCGTACCGGGATTGAGCTGGAACCCGGAGACCGATCCGGATCCGTTCGAGAGCGACTAGCGCGGCGGCATGAGTCGTTCGAAGACGATCGCGGGCCGGGCGCGGGTGGTTCCGGTGGGTGCGAGCAGGGTGCGGGGGTTCCCTGTAGGCACTGGCCCGACGCGGGCGTTCCCTGTAGGCACGGGGCGATGAGCCCCGACGCCCCTCACACCCCCGCCGGCGGATCCCGCTGGAACGCCGGGCGCGCCCCAGTGATCGGCGGGCGCGTCATGGTTCGACGCCACCTCCGCTCCGGCGAGACCTCGCATCTCTATACCGACGTGCTCGGCGTCGTCACCGGGCTCGAGCCGCTGCGCGTGCGCACTTCCGCGGGCGAGGTCGAGGTGCCCGAGGACGACATCGCGGTGCTCAAGGTGCTGCCGCCCCGGCCGGTGCTCGTCCGCGAAGTCCGCGCGCTGGGGCACGCCGCCGCGCTCGGCTGGCCGGGGACGGAACAAGAGATCGTCGAAGGATGGCTGTGCCGGGCCGGGGATTCGTGGTCGTATCGCCACGGAGCCGCCGTTCCCGTCGAGCCGTGGTCGCTCGACGCGGATCTCGCTGTGGTCGCCGAGTGGTACGCCGCGCGCGACCTCGAGCCCTGGGTGGAACTGCCGGCGCGGCTCGTCTCGGCCGAGCAGCTCTTCGTGGGCGGCTCCCGTCTGACGCCGGACGCCGCAGCCACCCTGGTCTCCGCCGGTTCCGGCGAGCTCGAGGTCCGCACGGCGGAGCTCTCTGTACTGAGCGGCCGGGCCCCGGCCCCCGATGACGCTCGAATCGAGCTCACCGAGCACCCGTCCGACGGGTTCCTCGCGGCGTATCACGGCACCGCGCGGTTCTCGCGCGGCGTGGTCGAGCCGACCCTCGCCGCGCACAGTCTCGCAGTGCGCTTCGCGCACCTCTACATAGGTAGCGAGCTGGCGGCGTTCGCGCGGGGTTCGCTCTCGGCGGCGCCCGGCGGCTCACCGACGCTGGGGATCTCCTGCGTGGAGACAACCCGGTCGTTCCGACGCCGCGGGCTGGCACACGTCGTGGTCTGCGCGCTCGCGGAGTGGGCGGCCGGCGAGGATGCCGAGTTCGCGCACCTCCACGTGTTCCGGAATAACGCTGCGGGCCTGGCGCTCTGGGCGGATCTCGGATTCGCCGAGCACCACCGCACGATGCACGTGCCGCTTGCGCCGGTACTCGGCGGCCGCTGAGGGCAATTGTCCGGCGCGCTTGGCCGAGCCACCCCCGCCGCGAGACGTCGCCCTCGGCGTTTCACGCCTCGCGACGCCCCGCGCCATCCCCGCCCCCGGCGTTTCACGCCTCGCGACGCCCCGCGCCATCCCCGCCCCCGGCCTTTCACGCCTTTCTCTGCGTTTCACACCCTCAAACCGGCCGATTAGGGGTGTGAACCGGGGCGAAAGGTGTGAAACGCGGGCGCGGAATGGCTACGACCTGCGGATTGCCCGAAATCGGCACGGTTTCGGCGCGCGAAACATGCAGTTTCTGCCAAACCATGCACTTTTGTGCGATATTCCGGCCGGAAGCGCGGAAAAATGTACAAAAGTGCATGAAACGCACGTGTCCGCCGCGAAGTCCCGACGGACCTCGGCCGGTTGCGACTGAACTCGATGGATTGCGGACGGTTACGACGGATCTCGGCCAATCACAACCGATCTTGGCCGGTTGCGACAGATCTCGGCCGGTTGCGACAGATTGCGGCGGATTCCAGTCGATAGCGACGGATCGGGGCGGCTGTCAGCGATACGCGGAGCCCACGACCGGGCACCCCCGTTGACAATATCGGCGCCGCAGGCCGACACTCGGCCATAAGCGCCCGAACCGACGCGATCCGGCTCCACGCCACCGTGGTGCCCGACTAGCAACGCGGGAGGTGAGACACATGTCCGACGCCGCCGTACCGAAGACGAACGTCGGCGCGACCGACGCCGACGAAGCCGCGGCCGCCGAGCGACGCCATGCCCACGACGTCGAGGTCGAACACGACAACGTCGTCGCGGACGAATGGGGCGACGAATCGTTCCCGGCCAGCGACCCGCCGGCGTACTGAGAGGGACGTCCGCCGTCATAGACGGAGGCACCCACTCCAGCGGGAAGCTGGAGTGGGTGCCGTGTGTGCTCGGTGCTTTGCGGTCAGGAGGGCCGCCGGCCCGGTGTTCGCCGGGTCAACCGCCCAGCCGCCGAGAACCTAGTACGCGATCGCGGCGTCGTCCATGAGCACCTCGGTGCTGGACAGCGCGGCGTTGATGTGCGACTCGGCCTGCGGCAGGAGCCACTCGAAGTAGAATTTCGCGAGGGCGACGTGCTGCGCGGCGACCTCGTCGCCCGCGCCGGCCTCGAGGCCGGCCTTCGCGGCGAGCAGCCAGAAGTGGCCAAATGCGATGTAGCCGAAGCCGCGGAGCACCGGGGTGGCGGCGGCGAGGACGCGGACATCGTTCTCGCCGGCCTGGGCGAAGGACTCCATGACCTTGGCCTCGAGCGAATCGGCGTAGGACACGAGCGTCTCGGCGTAGCCGCCGAAGCCCTCGGGTGCCGACTTCGCGTTCTCGCGCACGAGCTCGAGGAATGCCTTGAAGCGCTCGCCCATGTCGCCGGCGATCTTGCGGCCGATGAGGTCGAGCGCCTGGACGCCGTTGGTGCCCTCGTAGATGGGCAGGATGCGGGCGTCGCGGAGGTAGAGCTCGGCGCCGGTCTCGTGGACGTAGCCCATGCCGCCGTGGATCTGCACGCCGAGCGAGGCGACGTCCACCGCGATGTCCGTGCCGAAGCCCTTGCCGACTGGAGTGAGGAGCTCGACGAAGCCGATCGCGCGGGCCTTGTCCTCCTCGGAGACACCAGCGGCGTGGCCGATGTCGAACTGGAGGGTGATCCAGTGCATGAGCATGCGGTAGGCGCCGATCCACGCCTTCTGCTCGAGGAGCATGCGACGCACGTCCGGCTGCAAGACGATGGGATCCGAGCCCTTCGGGCGGTCGCCGCGGACCGACTTCGGCGCGCGGGACTGGATGCGCTCGCGGGAGTAGTCGAGGGCGAGCTGCGCCGAGGCGGTGGAGATGGACAGGCCCTGCATCGCGGTGCCGATGCGGGCGTGGTTCATCATCACGAACATCGCCGGGAGGCCGCGGTTCTCCTCGCCGACGAGCCAGCCGCGGGCATTCTCGAAGCGAATCTGGCAGGTGGGCGAGCCGTGGATGCCCATCTTGTGCTCGATGCCGTCGCAGAACACGTTGTTGTTCGCGCCGACGTTGCCCTCGGCGTCGACCTCGTTACGCGGGACGAGAAACAGCGAGATGCCGCGGGTGCCGGCAGGAGCGTCCGGGGTGCGCGCAAGTACGAGGTGCACGATGTTCTCGGTGAAGTCCTGCTGACCGGCGGAGATGAAGATCTTGTTGCCGGAGATCGCGTAGGAGCCGTCCTCGTTGGGCTGTGCCTTGGTGGTCAGCAGGCCGAGGTCCGTGCCGGCCTGCGGCTCGGTGAGGCACATCGCGCCCGTCCACTCGCCGGTGACCATCTTGGGGAGGTAGGTGTTCTTGAGCTCGTCGGTGGCGTTGGCCTCGATGGCCATGATCGCGCCGTTGGTGAGGCCGGCGAACATGGACCACGCCGACGAGGCCGCAGCGCAGCTCTCGTTCGCGGCGCTGGACAGCGTGTACGGCATGTCTCCGCCGCCGAACTCCTCGGAGTGGCCGAGGGTGTTCCAGCCGGCGGCGACGTACTCGTCCCACGCCTTCTTGTAGCCCTTGGGGGTGGTGACCTCGCCGTCGGACCAGACGGCGCCTTCCTTGTCTGCCTCGAGGTTGATCGGGGCGACGGCCTGCTCCATGAACTCGCCGTAGCCCTGGAGGACGTCGTCGAAGGTCTCTCGATCGATCTCGATACCGGCCTTCTGCAGGGTCGGCACCGCGTCGAGGACGTTGTGCAGCGAGAACTTGATGTCGTTGAACGGAACCTTGTATGCCATGTCATCGACTATATCGCCTGACTCCCCCGACTTCGACGCGACCTTACCGATGAGTACACCCGTTGGACCTGCAAAGAAGTAACTCTGAGCATTAAATCAAGGCCGCCCGGGCGCTCATCCCGCGCCCCGAAGACCGGACGCTACGACGTCAAAGACACGAGTCCCGAACCCCGGCCCGGCCTCCTCCCGCCTCCTCCCGCCACGCGCGCGACCCGATTAGGGTGGTCCCCATGCCCCAGAACGCGCACTCCCCTCTCTCCCTGGCCACGTGGAACGTCAACTCGATCCGGGCGCGGATCGACAGGGTGGTCGACTGGATCGAGCGCTCGGACGTCGACGTCCTGGCCATGCAGGAGACCAAATGCAAGGACTCGCAGTTCCCGTTCGAGCGCTTCGAGAAGATCGGGTACGAGGTCGCGCATTTCGGGCTGAACCAGTGGAACGGCGTGGCGATCGCCTCGCGCGTGGGCCTCGACGACGTCGAGCGCGCATTCCCCGGCATGCCCGGCTTCGCCAAGGACCCCGAGGCCGAACAGGCGCAGGAAGCCCGCGCGATCTCGGCCGTCTGCGGCGGCGTCCGCGTGTGGAGCCTCTACGTCCCCAACGGTCGCGAGCTCACCGACCGCCATTACCCGTACAAGTTGGAGTGGCTGGACCGGTTGCGCTCGTACGCCCAGAAACAACTCGCGGATGACGCCGGAGTCCGGCTCGCCATGGTGGGCGATTGGAACGTCGCTCCTCTGGACGAGGACGTGTGGGACATGGAGTTCTTCGAGGGCAAGACGCACGTGTCCGCTCCGGAACGCGAGGCCTTCGACGCCTTCGAAGCGGCCGGTTACAAAGAAATAACTCGGGGTTTCACTCCTGGCCCCGGTGTGTACACCTACTGGGACTACACACAATTGAGGTTTCCCAAGAAACAGGGAATGCGGATCGATTTCCAGGTCGTCTCCCCGGCACTCGCCGAGCGGGCCGCGGGGGCGGAGATCGATCGGGACGAGCGGAAGGGCAATGGCGCATCCGACCACGCGCCGGTGATCGTCCGGTTCGAATAGGGCGGTCCGATTGGGCGGTCCGGCCCGCTTCGTCCGCAGTACTTCGATTACCCCGAAAGGTAGACATGTCCAACGTGGAGCTCCGCCACTACATCGACAGGCTCCGCGAGGAGGGCTACACCGTCCGTGATGATCACGGCGAAGACCCCGACCTCATCGACATCCATGGCAGGGCCGTCGATTCGTGGCGCGAGAACTACCCGTACGACCGGCGCATGGACCGCGCGCAGTACGACGTGGAGAAGTACCTCCTGCAGATCGAGCTGCTCAAGTTCCAGAACTGGACGGCCGAGAACGATCTGCGCCATGTGATCGTGTTCGAGGGCCGCGACGCCGCAGGCAAGGGCGGCACGATCAAGCGGTTCAACGAGTTCATCAACGTCCGCAGCGCTCGGACGGTGGCGCTGGTCAAGCCCACCGAGCGCGAGATGGGCCAGTGGTACTTCCAGCGCTACGTCAACCACCTCCCCACCTTCGGCGAGATCGTCATGTTCGACCGCTCTTGGTACAACCGCGCCGGCGTCGAGCGGGTCATGGGATTCTGCACCGACGAGCAGTACGAGCTGTTCATGCGCCAGGCCCCCGAGTTCGAGCGGATGCTCGTCGATTCGGGGATCACGCTCACGAAGTTCTGGTTCTCCGTGACCCAGAACGAGCAGCGAACGCGCTTCGCGATCCGCCAGCTCGACCCGGTGCGCCGTTGGAAGCTCTCCCCCATGGACCTCGAGTCCCTCGACAAGTGGGACAAGTACACCTCCGCGAAGGAGGAGATGTTCCGCCGCACGGATACCGACTGGGCGCCGTGGACGACGATCAAGTCCAACGACAAGAAGCGCGCCCGCATCAACGCGCTGCGCTTCTTCCTCAACCAGTACGACTACCCGGACAAGGACACGCAGGTCGTGTTCCCCGCGGACCCGAAGATCGTCCGCCGCGGCAAGGACGCGGTCGGCGACTAGTCGCGGCCGTCGCACGAGCGGCTCGCGCCGTGGGCGCCGCACGAACGGCACGCGCCGCCGGCGCACCGTCCCCAGAACGCTCCGGCGAACCCGGCCCCGTGGGCGCCCCACGAACGGCACGCGCCGCCGGCGCATCGGCCGGCAAACTAGCCGCCGCCGCGCAGCATCGAAAGGCACATTTGTACCGCAGCACCACCCCGTCCGAGCGCACGCGCACAGGATCGACAGACCGCCCGGGCGAGAGCTCGACGCGGCACACGGGGTCCGGCCCCTCCAGGCAGTCTCCCTCGAGGGCGCGCGGACGGGCGGTCGCCGCCGCGGCCACCTCGGCCGTGTTGCTCGCCGGTGCCGCGGGCTGCGGGGTCGGCGACTTCTCGATCGGAGGCAAGGCCGACGAGCTCGCGCACCCCGAAGTGATGTCCGCAGCCGGCGAGTCCATTCCCGCCTCGGATTGCGCGCCGGCCACGACCGGAGCCACCGCGGGCGACGAGGTGAACGATAGAGGGGCGATGTCCGCCGTCAGCGCGAATGATTTCGCCGTCTCCACCGCCAACCCGCTCGCCTCCGAGGCGGCGTGCCGCGTGCTCGCAGGCGGCGGTTCCGCGGCCGACGGGCTCCTCGCCGCGCAGGCCGTCCTCGGGCTCGTCGAGCCGCAGTCCTCGAGCTTCGGCGGAGGCGGGTTCGCGCTGTACTACGACGCCGCGAAGGACGAGACCACCTCGTACGACGGCATGGAGACCGCTCCCGGTGCCGCGCAGCCGACGGACCTCGCGCGCCAGTCCGCGGACGACAGCTCATCGCCGCAGCCGGACGTACGCAGCAGCGGACGCTCCATCGGCGTCCCCGGCATTCCCGCGCTGCTCGGCGCAGTCCACGACGGGTACGGCCGCAAATCGTGGGGCGAGGACTTCGCGTCCGCCCGCACGCTCGCCACCGACGGATTCGAGGTGAGCACCCGGCTCGCCAACGCGGTGAGCGGCTCCCGAGATCAGCTCGCGGACTCCCCGGACGCTGCCGCGTACCTCATGCCGGATGGCAATCGGGTGCGGTCCGGCGATATCTTGCGCAACCCCGACTATGTGACGACGCTCGACGCCCTCGCCGAGGGGCCCGGCGCCTTCTACTCGGGGGAGCTCGCGCAGTCCGTCGTCAAGGCGGCTACCGACGATTCGGGCGGCCGCACCCCGAGTCGGATGTCTACCGAGGATCTCTCGGAGTACTCGGTGACCACCGGTTCCCCGCTGTGCATCCGCTACCGCGAGGCGCAGCTCGTGTGCGGTTCCCATGCGCCGGAGGCCGGGAGCACTGCGGTGCTGTCCTCGCTGGCGATCCTCGGGAACATGGAGCTCCCTGCCCCGGGAGGGGGTTCGGGCGGCGCGTCCGGGTCCAGTGGGTCCAGCGGGTCCGGGTCCAACGGTTCCGATGGCGGCGAGGACCTTGCTCCGGAATCGGCGCACGCTCTGTCGGAGGCCGAGCGACTCGCGCTCGCCGACCGCAGCGCGTACTCCGCGGATCAGGCGTACGTCGATCCCCCGGACGGGGAGACGTTCTCGCTCGTCGATCCCGAGTACGCGAAGCAGCGCGCCGCCCAGATCGACCCGGACCCCGGCAAGGCGATGAAGAAAGCGGAACCCGGCAAGGAGCAGAAGAACACCGACGACGAGAAGGAGGAGGGCACCTCGCACGTCTCGATCGTCGACGGCGACGGGAATATGGCGTCGATGACCACCTCGCTGCAGTCGAACTTCGGCTCGTTCCACATGGCGGGCGGATTCTTCCTCAACAATCACCTGGAGAACTTCGCCACCGATCCGGAGAAGAACGGCGAGCAGGTGGCGAATTCTCTGGCCGGCGGGAAGCGCCCGCGCACGGCGATGGCGCCGACGATGGTGTTCTCGTCCCGGGAAGACGGATCGATCGGCACGCCTTTCCTCGCGACGGGTTCGCCGGGTGGCTCGGAGATCACGTCGTACGTGGTCAAGAATCTCGTGGCCATGCTCGATTGGGGACTTGATCCGCAGCAGGCGGCCGCATTGCGGAACGTCGGCGCCGTCTCGCGCTCGGAGACCATCGTGGAGGACGGCTGGGGCGCCAGCAACGGCAAATCCGGCAACTCGCTCGTCGATGAACTATCCGGCCGCGGGCCTGATCCGTCGGAGGCGCCGATGCCGAGTGGCCAGGCGACGATCCTCCGCCAGGACGGAACGTTGATCGGTGGCGCGGATCCGCGCCGCGAGGGCGAGGTCCGCGGGGGTTAGGGCCTCGGGGTCGGCCCGCATTTGCGCCGCGTGCAGCGCAGGCGCCCAGCCGGGCCGGCGAGCGATACGGAGCTTCGTGCCCCAGTGATAAAGTCACGGGACGCACGGATATCCGGGCCCACTGAAATTCTCTGCTTCCATCGCAATCCCCGGCCTCACCCGCTCGAAATATCCGGGTTCCACAACAATCGTCGCGCGGAACTCCACACGTTGGATTGTGCTGGGGCCCGGATATTTGAAACGGCTCGCCGGGGACGACATCGGCCTTTGTAGCTGGCGCCAGTCGCCGAGACCAGCGCCGGTCGCCGGGGACGACGTCGGCCGTCGAGGACGGCGCCGGCCTTCGAGGCCAGCGCTTAGCGCCTCGCACCGCACTCCGGCACCACCCGCCCGACGCAGAAAACCCCGGGCCCCAGTGCATTGGCCCGCGCCCATCAGCACGGAGCAATCACACCGAAACCCGGGGTCGCCCGAGAACCAAAGACCCTTAGCCGGCGAGCGCGAGCGCTCCCGCGACCGCGGCACCAGTCGCGGCCATCCCCGCTCCAGTCCGCCACACGCCCACGCGGACGACATCGTTGGCGATCAACGCCGGAGTCACCAGTGCGACCACCACGAAGCCCGTGAACACCGCCTCGCCCGTCTGCCGCAGGATGATTATCTGCGCCGCCATCGTCACGATCCCGGACACGAGGATCGCGAGCGTCAGCCGTTGCTTTCCAAAGACCGGGAGGTGCTTGCACGCGAGCGTCACGGCCCCGTAGGTAATCGCGACGGCGCCGAGGAGAACGAGCGCCGGAATCCACCCGGACACCGAGAGGACGAGGACGGCTGCCGTCACATATCCGCCGGAGCGCAGGCCGAGCACATCCCAGAGGAGCGCCGCGACGACCACCGACACGAACATCGCCAGCATAATCCGGCTCGAGCCGAGCGGCTCCGCGGCGGTGGACGTGGTCAGCTGGAGGGCGTCGGCGCCGAGCAGCGCCTTGGCCACCAGAGTGACGCCGAGCGCCAGCACACCCACGGCCACGACGATCCCGACGAGCGGGACGATGGTCCGCCCCACGCCCTGCCGCTTGAACTCGTGGGCGACGAGGCCGGGGACCATGAACCCGATGATCGTCACGGCGCTGAGGTCCGGCGCACCGTCGAGGAACGGCCGGTCGACGAGGAACTCGAATCCGATCGACAGCACCATGCCCGTGAGCACGCCGAGCTCGAATGAGCGCCGCGAGGACAGGACGAAGAAGCGGAGGACGAGGTTGTAGAGGAGCAGGTAGCTCACGAACGACAGCACGATCGTGGCGACCACGTCGAGCGGATCGACGAGCGCGCCGGCGAGGTATCCCACCGAGATGAGCCCGCCGAGCGAGATGAACGTGAACCGGTGGAAGGCGTACGACGCGATCACGCCGATAAAGAACGCCGCGGCGAGGTAGAAGTCGGAGACGTCTCCAACGAGGGAATGCATCACCGCTGCTCGGCCTTTTCCTTCTTGCGCTCGAGCACCTTGAGCGCCGCCTCTAGCTGGATGAACTTTGCCTGCGGCGCCGGGGTCTCGACGCCGAGCGCCGCCATGCCCTCGCGGTCGTGCAGATCCACTCCGTACTCGGCGAACTCGTGCTCGTAATCCTCGAGCAGCTCGCGGTCGAGCTTGGCCTGCGCGATCTGCTCTTCGGGTGTCTCCGGCGCGCGTCCGGAAATCTCGAAGGGCACCTTCTCCGCGTCCTCGAAGAACTCGATGAGCGTCTCCGCCTGCGCCGAGTGGATGTTCACCATCCCGACGAGCGCGACATCGTCGTCCGGCAACGAGTGGACGAGCGCATCGAGGAGCTCGTCGCGCGAGGGGTTCGTCGCGGCGCCGAGGCGCAACACGTTGTGCGACTTCCATCCCCCGGCCACGATCTTCTCGCCGACAGGGCGCTCGAGATCGCCGAGCAGCGCGACCTTCTCGAAGTGATGCGGAACGTCTCTGCACACGACCTCGGCGAAGAGCTCGGCGCGCGTACCGCGGTCACTACGATTGTTGAGGAGGCCGATCTTGCGGCACCCCTCGGGGAGCAGCGTGTCGATCTCGTCGAGCACCGAGATGGTCGATTCCTTGTCGTTGACGGCGAACGCCGGGACCCAATGGACCCGCTTGCCTGCGTACTCGACCGTATCGACGGTCACCATGCCCGGGTCCGGCTCGGCGGCGAGCATGCCGCGCAGGGCGGTGTCGGAGTCGATGCCAAGGAGCGCGCAGACCTCGAGGCCGACGGCGACGTTCTCCTTGAACTGCAGGTAGCGGTAGGCGCCGAGGTGCTCGTCGCTGATCTGGTCCGGGTCGGCGACGATGAGACGCGAGCCCGCCTTCTCTGCCTCGGAGCGGAGGACGTCGAGGACGGCCGGGTTGCGCTCGCCGGTGACCACGACGCCGTTCTTCGGCATCGTCGAGCACAGCGAGGCGGCGATCTCCTCTAGCGTCTCGCCCATCTCCTCGGTGTGGTCGATGCGGACGTTGGTGATGACCACGATGTCGCCGTGGACGATCTTGTCCTGGCAGAACTTCTGGTACTCGGGGCGCACTGCCATGCACTCGACGACCATCGCGTCGACGGACTCCGTGACCCAGCGGCCCACGATGGAGAACTGCTCGAGGATGTTCGGCGCGTACTTGCGGCGGATGGGGTGCTCGCCCTTGTCGGCATCGATGACGCAGGCGTAGGTGCCCGTGGTCTTCGCGACCGTGGCACGGCCGGACTCGTGGAACGCGCCGTGGATCAGGCGGGTCACGGTCGACTTCCCGCGGATGCCGTTGACGTGGACGATGGTTTCGAGATGGCGGAGTCGGTTGCGGTGGCTCCGGTTGTGCATCGCCGTCGTGGTGAGGACACCGGCGAGGAAGAGTGCCGCGAGCGCGATCAGGATGAGCACGGGTGCCTTTCGAAGGTCGTCGAGGATTTATTCTGATCCGCGGATCCGAGGAGAAGCACCGATCCGCATCGCCATAGGAGATTACGACCGCTGTGTGCCAACACAATTGGGGCAAGTGAACAACACGGAAACACGAGGCTTTCCGGCCGAAAATGCCGCTTATTGTCGGCTTCTGTTAACGGCCCCGAACTGCACGAGGGAGGGTGGCGCAGGCCGGATCGACTTTTATAGAGATGTCACCGTGATCTAAGGCACAGCAAAAATAGAGGAAAGTGTCGCGGGCCACAGGGGTAGCGACTCTTACGAATGTCGGCCCCTCGTTGTAAGTTCTTGCTCATGCGCTTCCCGCAGGTGGGAGCACTTACAGAGGGGATGTATATCCATGTCTTTACTTTTGCGTGCATGCGTGCCCATTGCGGCGGTCGCTGTTCTGCTCGCGGGCTGCTCTTCGGGACCGGCAGAAGAGGCGACTGTGACCGTCACGAAGACCGCGTCCACCCGGTCCGCGACGACAACGAAGGCCAAGCCGAAGGTCACCACCACGGTTCCCGCGGCGGGGGCCGCTTCCGCAGCCGGCTCGTCACAGGTGTCCGACAAGGAGTTCGTCCACTGCATCTTCGGCGGCGGAAACTGGACCGAGAACGCGATTTTCTCTGATGGGTCCTTCGGGCCAGATCCCCTTTGCAAGCAGCTGCGGGAAGACGTTCTCCGCGAACGCCCATTCCGCTGCCCCGGCACGGACGCGCAGGTCGCCGACCTCAGCTCGTGCACGAATCGGTCCACGCCCTCCCGGCCATCGCCCGAACGCCAGGCCCCGCCGACGCAGAACAATGAGCCCTCGGTCCCCACCTCGGAACCGCAGATCGAGACGTCCGCGGCCGAGGAGCCCCCGACGAGCGCCGCAGCCTCCGCAGGCGGCGACACCGTCGAAGGTGCCGCAGCCGGAGGTGCCGCAGCCGGAGGTGCGGGCGAATAGCGCCTACGTGTCGTGCGCGACGAGCGGCTTGTACTCGGGGAAGCGGTTGAGGTAGCGCCGCACGTAGGTGCACACCGGCGAGATCTGCGCCCCGTCGAAGCGGAGGCGGGTGAGCACGAGGGTCACGAGCAGGCGGGCGATCCCCTGGCGGCCGAACTTCGCCTCGACAACGGTGTGCATCAGCCGGTAGACACGCGGGCCGGACATCGTGGGGGGTTCGATCTCGTAGCCGACGAGTCCGAGGAGGGTGCCTGAGTCCCACAGCTCGAATCGGCTCCGATCCGGGTTGTCCACCAGGGCCAACGATGGCGTTCCGTCCATGAGTCCTCCTCCGCCGGGGCCAGTCTGGGCATGGTACCCACGTCGGCTGCGACGCTGTGGCGCTTCGCCTACGAGTCCCCCGGGATGCCCCCGGGCAGTGCGCCGTCCGCCCCCTCGCCGGCGATCGCGGCCGCTGCCGCGCACTCGATGTGCTTCGAGATCATCGCCGGCCACTCACGCACCGGCTCGGGACGCGATGCCACGTAGATCCGGGAACCGGACACCAGCCGGTGCAACTCGCGGGCCGAGCTCTCAGGGTGCGAGGCATCCTCGGTCCAGGCGAGCACGAGCGTCGGGATCCGGAGCGCCGCGATCTCCTCCCGCGCGGGCAGGTCGGACGCCGCCGCTCCCCGAAACGCGGCGGGCAGCCACTCCTCGCGGACGTCGGGCAGCATGTGTGGACGGTCGGGCTCGGCCGCCGGCGGCAGCGGCAGGTCCCGCCGCGATTCCGCGAACGCCGAGCGACCGGAACGCTCCACGAATACCGCCGAATCCTCGTAGTCCGCAGCCTGCGCCGCCCGGGTATCCCACGCCGTCGGCGGGATTCCGAGCGAGAGCGATGCGAACCGCGAGGGGTCGCGGACGGCCGCCGTCAGAAGCGTGGCAGTCCCCATGGACTGGCCCACACCGTGCACGCGGCGGCCGGGGAATTCGGCGTCGAGCAGCGCGAGGAGGTCGTCGGCGAGGGTGTCCCATTCGTAGTCGGCGGGCGAGGTGGAGCCGGCGGACAGGCCGTGGCCGAAGGCGTCATAGCGCAGCACACGAAGGCCGTTCCGCCCTGCAGTGAGGTCGAGTCGCAGCGTCTCGTCGCGCGCGCGGCTCGAGGTGAGCCCGTGGAGCTGCACGACGGGTTCGCCACGGCCGCGTTTGTCTAGGGCGAGACCCGCTGCGCGAGCCCGTTCCTCACCCGAAGCGCGAGTTTTCCAAACGGACATATTCGACTACCTCTGCCGTAACCGGGGACCCATAGATTCCCCGTATGAGGCTTACCACCATAGCCCGCATGCGCACCGTCCCCGGCGTCGTGCACCGGTACTCGCCGAACGTCACTGACGTCCCCGGAGCGCGCCTGCGCCCGGCGTCGTTCGACCAGGAACGCCACATCGCGCTCGGCCCGCGCGCGGGTTCGTGGATGGCGCTCGCCTTCCGCCTCCCCTTCCCAATCGGCCGCGCGGATATCGCCGCCGCGTGGCTCGCCGCGATCGCCCGGCACGGAACCCTCCGCACGCGGGTGGCCGCGCCGGGCGGCCCCGGATCTTGTGCCCATGACGTCAAACGTCCCCTCCTCCAGGACATCTCCGTCACGCCGGGGTGGTGGCGCACCCCGGACGCGACGCCGGGCGAGGACCCGCGCGCCGTACTCCGCCGGGAGTTCGACGAGGCGTGCCAGCCCTTCGCGGTCCCCTCGTACGCGCTGTGCCTTCTCGAACCGTCAGATCCCAGAGAGCGCCCGCAGGTGGTCATCGGGTTCGATCATTCGCATGTCGACGCGTGGTCACTGCTCGTGGTGCTGCGGGACCTCACGGCCGCGCTCGATGCCGTGGCGGACGGGCGCGAGCCGTTCGCCGGGCAGCCGGCGCCGCCGCCGTTCGCGGCGCATACCGCGGAGCTCGCGGCCAGGCCGGTAGCTCCGGAGGCGGTGCGGGAGCGGTGGAACGAGATCATGCGCACGGGCGGCGGGGAGATGCCGCGATTCCCGCTGCCGCTCGGCGACGTCTCGGCGCCTCGCGACGAGGTCGTCGAGGTCCGCGACGTGCTCGATGCCGCCGGGCTCGCGCGACTCGAGGAGAACGCGGGGCGCCGCGGCGCCCGGATGCTCGGCGTCGCCGTCGCCGAGATGACCGCCGCATTCCGCGCCCTAGCCGGTCCGCCGAAGAGCGGCGGCGCTGCCGACGTCTCCCCAGCCCCCGCCCTCCGCGCGGTCTTCCCCGTCCACTCGCGACACGGGGAACGGTGGAACGACTCGGTCGGCTGGTTCATCACCAACTCGGTGCTCGAGAACGACGCCACCGAACCCGCGGCCTGCGGGGCGGCGATCAAGGCGGCCATCGCCCTCGGCAGCCATCCCCTTGCCCGGCTCCTCGCGCCGTGGGGCGGGATGCCCCACACGCCGGAGATGTTCGCGATCTCGTGGCTCGACAACCGCCGCCTCCCGGTGGATGTCGATCACACGCTCGACCCCCAGCACGTGTCCGCGGCGATCCGGACGACGGGGGTCATGGTGTGGTTCGTCGTCAACCCGGGCGGCCTCCACATCCGGTGCCGCTACCCGGACACGCCCGAGGCGCGAGCGTCGGTGGGCTTGTGGCTCGACCTGCTGTGCGCAGGGCTCGCGGTGGGCGCCGATTCCCCGATCGGGGCGTAGCCGCGGCCGGCCACGGGTAGGGTGGCGCCCGTCGTCATACGCGATGCCGATCAGGTGTCGCATCGCGCGACCCTCGCAGCGCACGCCGCCGCGGGGACAACCGAATATCGAAGCAACAGTTCTTGTCTCACACGGGAGCCCCACCGATCTGCTCGGGGCTGAGAGGACGGCAGCAGGGCCGTCGACCGTCGAACCTGACCGGGTAATGCCGGCGTAGGGAGTCTCTTCCATGAGCGAAACCACTGTGCCCTCGTTTGCCGATTCCGCCTCGGAATCTGTGACCTGCGGCCCCATCTATTCCTCCAGCAAGGGCTACACCGAGGTGCCGTGCGCGGACGCGGGAGCGGCAGCCACGCTGCGAATCCCGCAGCGGCGCATCGATCTCACCAACGGCTCTACTTTTGCTGTGTACGACACCTCCGGCCCGTACACCGGCTACGCGTCCGACGCCTCGGACTGCCACGACCTCGCCTCCGGTCTCCCCCGCCTCCGCGCGGACTGGACGCATCCCGCCCCCGTGGACGGCGCCGCCACCCAACTGGCCTGGGCAAGGGCCGGATTCCTGACGCCGGAGGTCCGATTCATCGCGGCCCGCGAGGGATTCGACCCCGAAGTCGTGCGGGCGGAGGTGGCGTCGGGGCGCGCCGTCATCCCCGCAAACCACCGCCATCCGGAGTCCGAGCCGATGATCATCGGCAAGCGGTTCGCGACGAAGATCAACGCGAACATCGGCAACTCGGCGGTAACCTCCTCTATTTCCGAAGAGGTCGAGAAGATGGTGTGGGCGACTCGCTGGGGCGCCGACACCGTGATGGACCTGTCCACGGGCAAGGACATCCACGCGACGCGCGAGTGGATCCTGCGGAACTCGCCGGTGCCCATCGGCACGGTGCCGATCTACCAGGCGCTGGAGAAGGTCAACGGCGATCCGGCGAAGCTCACGTGGGAGCTCTACCGGGACACTGTGATCGAGCAATGCGAGCAGGGCGTGGACTATATGACCGTCCACGCGGGAGTGCAGCTGCGGTACGTTCCGCTCGCCGCGAAGCGGGTCACGGGGATCGTCTCGCGCGGCGGCTCGATCATGGCGGCGTGGTGCCTCGCGCACCACACCGAGTCGTTCCTCTACACGCACTTTCCCGAGCTGTGCGAAATCCTCCGCGCATACGATGTGACCTTTTCGCTCGGCGACGGGCTGCGGCCCGGCTCGATCGCCGACGCCAACGACGAGGCGCAGCTCGCTGAGCTGCGGACGCTCGGCGAGCTCACGGGGATCGCGAAGGCGCACGGCGTGCAGGTGATGATCGAGGGGCCGGGGCACGTACCGATGGACAAGATCGTCGAAAACGTGCGGCTCGAGGAGGAGTGGTGCGAGGAGGCGCCGTTCTACACGCTCGGGCCGCTGGCCACGGACATCGCGCCGGGCTACGACCACATCACCTCGGCGATCGGCGCGGCGATGATCGCTCAGGCCGGCACCGCGATGCTCTGCTACGTGACCCCGAAAGAGCACCTCGGGCTACCAAACAGGGACGACGTGAAGACGGGCGTTATTACCTACAAGATCGCGGCGCACTCGGCGGACCTCGCCAAGGGGCACCCGCGGGCGCAGGAGCGCGACGACGCGCTCTCGACGGCGCGCTTCGAGTTCCGCTGGCGCGACCAGTTCGCGCTCGCGCTCGATCCGGACACTGCGCTTTCGTATCACGACGAGACGCTGCCGGCCGAGCCAGCGAAGACCGCGCACTTCTGCTCGATGTGTGGACCGAAGTTCTGCTCGATGCGGATCTCGCAGGACATTCGCGACTACGCCGCCGAGCACGGCCTCGATTCCGTGGAGGCCATCGAGGCCGGCATGGCGGAGAAGTCCGAGGAGTTCGCGGCGGCCGGCGGGCGGGTTTACCTGCCCATCGAGTCGCGGTAGGCGCTACTCGCTAGCTGCTCCGGCCGGGTCGGCCTACTCGGCCGGAGCGCGCGATCCGCGCAGCAAGTGCCAACAGATAGATGACGCCGATGGCCGCGAGAGCCACGAGTGCCCACGCCACGGAATCGGTGGTCAGAGAACGCTCGGAGATGTCTCGAACCTCGGCGTTTTCCGTGACCCACTGATGTCCTGGCGTGGCGATGGCCTGAGCATGCGCGCGCCCGCTCGAATGCGACGCCGTCGGCGAACCCGCGATCCAGCACCACGGCGGAGAAGTCCTCGACCGCAGCGCGTACCTCGGGATTCTGGGCGAGTGAGAACCCGATACCGATTCCGATCCCCAGGGCCACCGATCCGGCGAGCAGGCCTCCGAGGATCAGCGGCCCGAACGAGCCCAGGGATCCCGCAGATCCGATCCCGCACACTAGCGAGCCTGAGGACGAGCCCGAACTCTCGCTCCTCAGACCGAGACTCGCCCCCGGGATGCTCCCGGTCTCCCCGCCGCCGGAGGCCGGGGGCGCCGCCGCGCCCAGCCAGGCAGAGGACGCCACCGATGCGGCGGGCGTGACGGCGGGGACCTCCGCCGTCACAGGCGAAGAGCCGAATGACTCGGCGACGAGCCCGGCTACGGCGACTCCTGCGCCGGTGATCCCCGCGGAGCCCGGCACGCTGCCGGCCGACACCGAGAAGTGCGGGACCGTCGAGGTCGACGGCGAGGCGCTCGACGCCGCGATCCCCGCGGGCGCCGAGTGCGAGACCAACGCCCGCCGCGCCGCGAGCCGCGCCCTCGCCGCGTACATCGCCGACGGCACGCTGGACTCGTGGTGGAAGTCCTTCACCTCCGACGATCCGTCCGCGGACGGCTGGCGCTGGGCCGCGATCGATCAGAAGACAGGTCAGGTCGACTACGCCAAATAGGCGCAGGCCGAACGCAAGTAGCACCGAGGGCCCGGAACAGCACGCCGCTGCGCCGGGCCCTCGCGCCATGTCGGTCCAGCGCCATGCCGGTCCAGCGCTACGCCAGCCCCCGGAGCCTCTCCACGACCCGCAGCAGCTCGGCGATCTGCGCCTCGCGATCCTCCCGCCGAGGCCAGCCGGCCTCCGCTCCGAGGCTCGCGTTGTAGTACATCCCGTCGCCCATCAGCAGGATCGCGTGGGCGATGGCTGGGTCGCCGACCTCGCCCTCGATCAGCGACAGCCAGCGCGACTGCATCGCCTCGAACGCCTCGCGCCGCCGCGAGGCCGGCACGGAATCCAGCCGTGTCGCCGCGATGATCGAGCGGTCGAGCGCCGAATCCTCGAACACCGAGGTCCGCACGTAGTACGCCGACGGCCCGTCGTCCGCCTCCGCCATCGCCTCGGCGTCCTGCTCGGAGAGCACCCCGAGTCGCTCGAGCAGGCCCTCGGCCAGCGCCGCCTTGTCCCGGAAGTGGTAGAGCAACCCGCCCTTCGACACCCCAGCGCGTGCCGCGACCTGCTCGAGCGTCGCCGCCTTCTCCCCGTTCTCGATGAGCAGCGCCTCGTAGGCATCGAGGACCTTTTCTCGGGCCGGGGCGCTGCGCTGCTTGGGGGACATGCGTGCCAATCTACCCGGCGCCGCTGCCGGGACCTCGCACAACACCCTTGCTGCAGAACCGTCCGGTCGGTACAGTCTCTCAGGCAAGCAAACCGTCCAGCCGGTATAGTCGGCGAACGGAACGAACCCCGCACGACCACGAGGCGAAAACTCCATGACTCTCACCGAAACGACGACCCACCCCGGCACCGACCGGCGCTGGCTCGCGCTCGCCGTGCTCATGCTCCCGGTGCTGCTCGTCTCCGTCGACAACACCGTCCTCTCGTTCGCTGTCCCGGCGATCGCCGAGGGGCTGCACGCCTCCGGCACGCAGGTGCTGTGGATCGTCGACACCTATCCCCTGATCCTCGCGAGCCTCCTCGTGCCCATGGGTTCCTTCGCCGACCGCTTCGGCCGCCGCCGTCTGCTACTCATCGGCGCGCTCGGCTTTACGGTGGTCTCCGTGCTCGCGGCGTTCGCGCCTTCGGCGGAGGCGCTCATCGCCGCGCGCGCCGGGATGGCGCTGTTCGGCGCGGCGCTTATGCCCGCGACGCTGTCGCTGATCCGGAACATCATCTCGGACCCCACCGAGCGGCGCACGGCCATCGCCATCTGGTCGGCGTGCTTCGCCGGCGGCGCCGCGCTCGGACCCATCGTCGGCGGCTTCCTCCTCGAGCACTACTACTGGGGCTCGGTGTTCCTCCTGTCCGTGCCGGTGCTCGCGCCGCTGCTCCTGCTCGGGCCCGCGCTCGTCCCCGAGTCGCGGGACCCCGCCCCGGGCCCCGTCGACGCGGTGTCCATCGCGCTCTCGCTCGCCACGATGACCCCGCTCGTCTACGGCATCAAGACCCTCGCCTCGAGTGGCGATACGGCGATCGCGCTGTCCGCCGTCATCCTCGCGGTTCTCGCAGGAGCGGCGTTCGTGCGGCGCCAGCTGCGGGGAGCCGAGCCCATGCTCGACGTCCGCCTGTTCGCCGTGCCCGCGTTCTCCGGATCGGTGCTCGCCAACCTGCTGTCGGTGTTCTCGCTGGTGGGCTTCCTGTTCTTCGCCTCCCAGCACCTCCAGCTCGTGAGCGGCAACTCGCCCATGGCCGCCGGCGTGCTCCTCGTGCCCGGGCTCGCCGCCTCGGTCGTGGCCGGTCTGCTCGTGGTGCGGCTCGTTCGGCATATGCCGCCGGGCGCGATCATGTCGCTCGGACTGCTCGCGAATGCAGGTGCCTATGTACTCGTCGCGGTCGCGGCGCTCATGGCGAACGATGTCGCGCTCGTCGTGGCGTTCGTCGTGCTCGGCGTGGGTATCGGGGCGGCCGAGACGCTGTCGAACGACGTGATCCTCTCGTCCGTCCCCGCGCCGAAGTCCGGTGCCGCGTCCGCGATTTCGGAGACCGCGTACGAGACCGGGGCCGTGCTCGGCACGGCGATCCTCGGCTCGGTGCTCACCGCGGTGTACCGGGCGTCGGTGACGGTCCCGTCCGTGGCCGGCGAGGCCGGCGCCGCTGCCGCGCGGGAGACGCTCGGCGGCGGGCTCGATGTCGCGGGCGCGCTCGGCGGCCGCGCCGGGGCGGAGCTCGCCGAGTCCGCCCGGCACGCCTTCGACATGGGCGCCGTAGCCACGAGCGCCGTGGGCTTCGCGGCGATGGTGCTCGCCGCGCTGATCGTCCGGCGCACAGTGCGGGGCCGGATCGCCGAGGCCGCGGAGTAGACCGGGCCGCGCGCGGTCACAGCCGGGTGCATGCTGGCCGCGTGTGGCCCGGCCGTCGTCCGGCCTCCGGCCACCACGGCTCGCGAAATAGCCGAAAGCCCACCGGTCCGGGAGGACTGGTGGGCTTTCGGTGTGCGCCGTCAGGCTGGGAGTTCGAGCCTGGGCCCCGGTCGGGCTAGGCGTCCCGCGAGCGGAGGACGAAGAGTCCGGCAGCCCAGATCACGACGCAGACGACCGCGAACCACAGGATGTTGCCCGGCGAGGACAGGGCGTTCGTCGACACCGCGCCCTGGGCGGGGTCGGAACCGGAGATCCACGACATGCCGTTGACGAAGGGCATCCACTTGGCGATGGGCTCGCCGATCTTCGGGATGGTGCCGACGAGGCTCTCGACGATGAAGATCCAGGCGATGACGAGGACGATCGTGCCCGCCATGTTCCTGATGATCGCGCTGATGCCGACCATGAGGAACATCGAGATGAACACGAAGACCGCGTACTTGCCCGCGGCCGCGAGGCCGCCGCCCGTCCACGGGGAGAGGTCGCCCGAGCCGCTGATCGCGTACGCGATGAGCAGGCACAGCAGCGAGAACACGAACGAGACCACGGCGCCGAGCACGGCGAAGAACCCGGTCTTGACCGCGTAGACGTCCCAGCGGCGCGGCGCCATGAGAAACACCGACTTGATGGTGCCCGTGCGGTACTCGCCGGTGACGAGCACGAGCGCGAGCACCCACACGAAGAGCACTGCGAGGGAGCCGTACGACGCGGAGACGAGCCCGCCGGCGGTGAAGTTGATCTGAGAGGACTGGCCTCCGGCGTCCTCGATTTCCTGCCCCGAGAACTTCGCCATGAGTGCGGCCATGCCGAGGGCGAGGACGAGTGAGATTCCGAGGAGGATCCACGACGAGCGAAGAGAGGTCGCCTTGATCCACTCTGCCTTGAGAAGATTCATCGCTGGCCTCCTTGCTGCGGGAACTGCTGGGACTGCGGGACGGAGTTACCGGGGTTGCCAGGCTGGCCGGGGTTGCTCTGGAAGTGGCCGGGCTGGCCGGGCGTTCCGGGCACCCCGCCGACGACGTCTTCGAGGCCCGAGCTGTCATCGGCGATGGGGTCGGTGCGGTACTCGACGTCGTCCTGCGTGAGCGACATGAACGCCTGCTCGAGCGTGGGCCGATCGAGGCGGAGCTCGTGGAGTGTAAAGCCGTAGGAGGCAGCGATATCGCCGACGTGCTCGATGGCGTTGCTCTTGATCGCCAGCTGATTCTCCTGGCCGGTGGGCTGCGCATCGAGGTCTTCCTCGCGCAGCGTGGCGGCGAACTCGTCCGCGTGCGGGCTGCGGACGATGACCGTCGCCTCTTGGCTGTCGATGAGCTCGCGCACCGAGGTCTGCGCGCGGAGGCGGCCCTTGCCGATGACGATGAGGTCCTCGGCCGTGAGCGCCATCTCCGACAGGAGGTGGCTGGACACGAGAACCGTGCGGCCCTCGCGTGAGCGGGCCTTCATAAAGTTGCGGACCCAGAGGATGCCCTCGGGGTCGAGGCCGTTGACAGGCTCGTCGAAGAGCAGCACTTTCGGGTCGCCGAGCATCGCGGCGGCGAGGCCGAGGCGCTGGCGCATGCCGAGCGAGAAGCCCCCGACGCGCTTGCTCGCGACCTCCTGGAGGCCCACCATGTGGAGCACCTCGTCGACCCGCGAAGCCGGGATCCCGCCGTACGCCGCCTGCGCACGCAGGTGCGAGCGGGCGGAGCGCCCGGGGTGATTCCAGGTCGGGTCGATGAGAGCCCCGGCGACCTTGGCCGGGTCCTCGTGCTGCGCGAACGGCTTGCCCTCGATGGCCGCCTCGCCCGACGTGGGGTTGTCGAGGCCGAGGATCATCCGCATCGTCGTGGACTTGCCGGCGCCGTTCGGGCCGAGGAAGCCGGTGACCACGCCGGGCTTGACGCTGAAGGTCAAGTCCTCGACAGCGGTTTTGTCACCGTACTTCTTGGTCAGGTTTCTGACGTCGATCATGCGTACCAGTGTGCCGGAAGTGAACAGCATCGTGGGAAGTACGCGGCACGCGGTGCACGAGATCACCTGCGCGGAGGCGGGAACATCCGGCTCGTGTGACGCCTCGGAGTGTTCGGCTGCCACGAGAGGCGGCCATGCTCCCTGCACCCGGCGAGCGAGGGGGCCGGGTGCAGGGAACTCCGCCGTCAGGACTATTACCGGGGACTACTCCCTAGAACTACTTCCCGGGAATGAGCGACCCCACGGGGAGCTCTGGCAGAGGCGCGTCGGGGAGCGAGCCGAGGATCTGGCCGTGCGGGATGTCGCCGATGCTGCCGAGGAGCATGGTCTTCGGCGTGATCTTGCAGACCTGGTTCATGCCCGCGTTGTCGCCCTCGGAGGGGGCGAACTTGTTGACCGTGTAGGCGTTGCCGCGGCCGTCGATGCTCACGTGGTTCGGGGTGGCACCCGAGGCGACGTCGGGGCCTGCGGCGAGCGCGCCGACCTCGACAAAGGTGTTCGCC
>NZ_DAINST010000025.1:0-33224 GCF_036741115.1 Dietzia sp. | reverse complement strand
TGTCGACGTACGTCAGTGCGATGAGAGCCGCGTCGACGACCGGGGTGAGTGCGAGCATCGCGAGTCCGATCCGTTTCCGCCGCAGCGGATAGCGGACAGCCAGGCCACCGAGGAGGAGGATCCAGAACATGGCTTCGGCGCCGATGATGCTGGCGGCGATCATTGCGTGGCTGCTAGGTGTTGCGGGTCGAAAACTCTTGGGTATTACGGCGCGAGGAGGCGCTCACCGGCGGGGCCGTCGCAGACGATGCTTGCGTTGAGTTCGGCCGAACGGCCCGCCGTGGGGCTCGAGCAGCTCCAGCCTCGGAAACCCATGGCAAGTGTGTTCCCGCCGCCTTCGGCGTGGCGGCGCGCCGTGTATTCGTCGATGATCGCTTCCGCGTCTGGGCAGGAGATCTCTCCGGATTCGACCTCGACGAGCGTGTTTCCCGACGCCGCCCCGCACATCGTGCCGGCGGCGACAGGGTTGTCGTCCTCCGAGTAATCGCCGTCGAGGTTCGTCTCGGTGGGCGTGCTCGGGGCGCTGCGTATCGCAGTGTCGCTAGCTGCCGACTTGCTTGTCGGTGCGCTGCTCGGTGCGGCGACCACCACGGTCCCGCTCGCGGTGAGGTCGGGGCCCGCCCCGCTCAGGTGGATCGCGTTGGCGCCGACGCTGCACGTGGGCTCGGCCTTGGCGTCGGACTCGCAGGCGACCTGGTCGAGCTCGACCCGCTCGTTCGAGCCAAGCGCCCGCTTCGCAGGCGGGACGCCCTCGAGGTTCGTGTATCGCACGCCGTCCGCCGACACCGTCGCGGCGCCGGGGCGGCCCTTGGGGAACGGTGGTATCTCGACGTCGGGAACGTCCGCGGGCGCCTTGCCCGTGCACGTCGCCACCTCCTCGGTGAACACGCAGGTGCCCGTGCCACCCGCGGCGGTCGTGAACGACAGGATGTGCTGATTTAGGACGGAGAACTCGTCCGCGGGGACTGTCGTGACCTTCGCCGCCGGGGAGGATGCGGCGGCGGATCTTTCCATGCTCGAGGAATCGGAGGGGGTGCCGGGGCCGGGAGCTCCGTCGTCATCCCCGGAGGAGCAGGCGGCGGCGAGCAGGGCCGCGACCGCGGCGAGCGAGGCGAATGCGGTGAAGTGACGAGGCTGCATGTGCGGGACGTTAACCGATCGGCGGCGGCGCTGCGCGGGTTCGCACGGGGCGCTTGGTGGGCGGTAAATCGCGTCGAGATGCAGTGTGCTCCCGACATTCTGCGAAAAGTCGGAGGCGCCGCGTATGTTTACCTCGGTCGCTTGAGAGCGATCGGGCGGCCTGCTCAGCCTCCCGTCTTTCTCCGTGGTGTTCCTCCGTGGTGTTCCAAGGCGGCTTGCCCTCACACAGCGTCAGAGTTGCAGGCTGTTCGGGCATGGTCGTGCGTTGCCGGCGGCGAAACGTGTGCGCAATCGGATTACTTACTACAGAAGTGGGAACCACCATCGTGGAGATGATCAGGGCGCGGGGCCTGGAACAGACGTTCCGCACCCGCAAGGGCAAGGAGAAGGTCGACGTCAAGGCGGTCGATGGAGTTGATCTCGATGTCGCCGAGGGCGAAATCCTCGGCTTCCTCGGGCCAAACGGCGCGGGCAAGACCACTACGCTGCGGATGCTCACCACGCTGCTGCGCCCCACGGCGGGCGAGGCACGCGTAGCGGGCTTCGATGTGCTCACGCTGTCGCGCGAGGTGCGCAAGAACATCGGCTACGTCTCGCAGGTCGGCTCCACGGGCAACGAGGTCCGCGCAGGCGAGGAGATCGTCGACCACGGCATGCTCTACGGGCTGGGCCGCAAGGAGGTCACGGCGCGGGCCGAGGAGCTCTTCGCGCAGCTCGATCTCGAGGGAATGTGGGAACGCAAGCCGTCGAAGATGTCCGGTGGACAGCGGCGCCGCCTCGATATCGCCATGGGCCTCGTGCACCGGCCGCGGCTCGTCTTCCTCGACGAGCCCACCACGGGCCTCGATCCGCAGGCGCGCGCCAACCTCTGGGAGCACATCCGGGGTCTACGCGAGAACCACGGCGCCACCATCGTCATCACCACTCACTACCTCGACGAGGCTGATGCGCTCAGCGATCGCCTCGTGGTCATCGACCACGGCAAGATCGTCGCCTCGGACACGCAGAAGAACCTCAAGGCACAGGTCGCGGGCGATCTCGTGGTGCTCACCGTTGCCGATCCGGGCTCGGCATCCGGCGCCGCGCAGGTGCTCGATAACGCAGGCGCAGAAGGGGAGGTGGCGGTGGACGGTAGCCAGGTCTCCGCCCGCATCCCGCAGGCCGGCCGCGCGCTCCCGGGGATCGTGGGCTCGCTCGAGGCCGCCGGCATCGGTCTCGAATCTCTCGATGTCACCCACCCCACGCTCGACGATGTCTTCCTCGAGCTCACCGGTCGATCCCTGCGCGATTCGTAGGCAAGTTCAGGCACCAGAAAGCAGGCTTCCTCGATGCGCTTCTTCCAGGATTCATTCATCATTTTCCGCCGCCAAATGCGAATCAACCTGCGTAATCCCGCGTGGGTTCTCATCGGCGTCATGCAGCCGGTCCTCTATCTCGTGCTGTTCGCGCCGCTTCTCGAGCCGATGACGGCCCAGTTCGGCGCCGTCAATGCCTACACGTTCTTCGTGCCGGGCCTCCTCGTCCAGCTCGGCCTGTTCGGCGCGCTGTTCGCGGGCTTCGGGCTCATCGCCGAATGGCGCGAGGGGGTCATCGAGGCGGAGCGGGTCACGCCGGCGAACCGCACGGCGCTGCTCTTTGGCCGGCTCATGCGAGACGTGCTGCAGATCTTCGTGCAGGCGCTCATCCTCGTGGGGCTGGGCTACGCTTTCGGCATGGATGCCCCGATTCTCGGCGTGGTGCTGGGCATCCTCATCACGCTGCTCACCGGCGCCGCGGCGGCGGGCGCGTCGAACGCGCTGGCGCTCACCGCGAAGAGCGAGAACGTCATGGCCCCGCTCACCAACATGTTGATGATGCCGGTGCTGCTCCTCTCCGGCATTCTCCTGCCGATGACCATCGGCCCGGACTGGCTGCAGAGGGTCTCCGACTTCATGCCCACCCGCTACATCGTCGACGGCGTCCGCGGTGCCTTCGGCGGGACGGCCTTCGATTCGACCACGCTTTGGGCGCTGCTCTGGGCTGCGGCTATGTTCATCGCCGGCATCGCGTGGGGCACCCACGTGTTCCGAAAGGAGAACGCCTAGGGCGTAGTCGCCAGGCCGGTCCGGTGGCGGTCGAGGAAGTCGCCGATCTGGGCGACGGCGCCGGCGAGGGTGGCCTTGTCGGGCAGGCAGGCGATGCGGAAATGGTCGGACTGGGGCCAGTTGAATCCGGTGCCGCGCGTGACCAAGATGTTCTCCTCGCGCAGGAGGGCGAGGGCGAAGGCTTCATCGTCGGCGAAGTCGAACTCGGCCGGCTCGTAGCGGGCGAAACAGTACAGCGCGCCCTTCGGGGCCACGCACGAGACGCCGTCGATCTCCCCGAGAAGCGCGGCGGTCGCCGTCACGCGATCGGCGAGCGAGCCGCCGGGATCGACGACCTCCTGGAGGTCCTCGGCGGGAATCGACAGCGCGGCGGGGATCGCGTACTGGCCCGGCACGTTCGGGCACACGCGCATGTTGGAGAGCAGGCCGATGCCCTCGAGGAGATCGGTGGCGCACTCGACCGGACCCGACACCGCGAGCCAGCCCGCGCGGAAACCGCATACGCGGAACGCCTTCGACAGGCCGCCGAAGGTGAGGCACAGGACATCGCCGCCGGCGGCGATCGCCGCGTGATGGTGTTGCGCGCCGCCGAAGGTGAGGTGTTCATAGATCTCGTCGGACAGCAGGATGAGGTCATGGCGGCGCGCGAGCTCGGCCATCCCGCGCACGATCTCCTCGCTGTACACGGCGCCCGTGGGATTGTTCGGGTTGATGAGCACGAGGGCCTTGGTGCGCGGGGTGATCTTCGCGGCGATGTCTTCGAGGCTCGGGTTCCAGTCGTTGGCCTCGTTCGCGAGGTAGTGCACGGGGACGCCGCCGGTGAGGTTCACCGCGCCCGTCCAGGTGGGGTAGTCGGGAGCGGGGACGAGGATCTCGTCGCCCGGGTCGACGATCGCCTGGAGCGCGAGGGTGATGAGCTCGGACACCCCGTTGCCGAGGAAGACGTTCTCGGGGTCGATACCCGGGCGCACGCCGACGGATTCGTAGTGCGCGGCGACTGCCTGGCGCGCGGCGAGGATTCCCTTGGAGTCCGAGTACGCCTCGGCGGGCTCGATGCTGTCGGTCACCGCCGCGACGATGTCCCCGCGCGCTTCGAGCCCGAACGGGTACATGTTGCCGAGGTTGAGGCGCAGGATCTCGTGCCCCTCCGCCTCGATGCGCGCGGCTTCCTGCAGGATCGGGCCGCGCACGTCGTAGGTGACGTCGGCGAGCCGCTTCGACTGGGCGAACGGAGTATTCGCGGTAGGAGTGGGTTGCGCATCCATGTGGGCTCCTGTCTCTGCATGTTCCATCTGGGCGTGCCGTCGTGCGTGGAACTGCCGTGTGTAGATCCAGTACAACGAAAAAATGGACCTGTAGAAAGGGCCAATTCCACGCAGAATCGCGAACCACTTATGCTTTCGGCATGAGCCGGAACGCACGCGCCACCCACCTCGCGCTCGGCGAGGTCGACTCGGCGGAGGGAGTCGTCGAGGGAGTGGTGTCGCTGATTGTCTCCGGTGCGCTCGCCGACGGCGACTGGCTCCCCGCCTCCCGTGCGCTCGCGGCGCAGACCGGGCTCTCACGCGGGACGGTCGTGCGCGCGTTCGACGAGCTCGCCGCGGCGGGCTTCGTCTCCACGCGCGGGGGATCGGGGACGCGCGTGAGCGAAGGCGCGGGACGGGCAGCGCGCGCCGGGGCGAGGACGCGCACTGGAACCGAGCCGGCCGCGCCGGTGGCGCCGGAGCAGGGCGAGGCGCGCAGCCCACGAGATCTGCGGCCGGGCATCCCCGACGCCGGCCTAGTCGACGAAAAAGAGTGGCGGCGGGCGGTGAGAGCGGCTGCGGGGGCGTCGTTGCTCGGCGTCAACCCGTGGGAAGAACCGAGCGCGAACCTACGGCGGGAACTGAGGGGGCACCTTCGCCGTCATCGGGGGTTGAGCGCGCGGGACCCCCTCCTCTTCGACAGCTCGCGATCGGCGGTGGCCGCGTTGTGCGCGGCCTTCTGTGCGGAGGCGGGGCGGGAGTCGGGGAAGGGGGCCGTGCCGTTCCACATAGAAGACCCGGGCTACCGCGGCGCGCTGCTCATGGCGCGGGAGCAGGGGCTCGACCTACGCTTCTATCCGGCGAATCCCGACGGCCTCGACGCGGAGTTGCTCGGGCGCGAGCGGGGGATCGTCTATGTGACGCCGGCGCATCACTACCCGCTGGGCCACCGCATGAGCGTCGAGCGCCGGGTCGCGCTCGCGCGGTGGGCGAGCGAGACCGGATCGCTGGTGATCGAGGACGATTACGACGGCGAGTACCGCTACGGGGTCGCCCCGCTGCCCGCGCTCGCGACCCTGCCGGACGCCGCCGAGCACGTCGCGTACGTGGGAACGTCGTCGAAATCGGTGGCGCCGGACTTGCGCGTCGCGTGGTGCGCGGCACCGGAACGCCTGGGACGGGAGCTGCGGCGCTGGCTCGCCGTGCACCGCCGCGGGCCGTCGGCGCTGCCCGCGGAGGCGCTCGCCGCGTTCATCGCCGACGGCGCGATGGACCGGCACCTCGCGAGGGCGGCGCGGACCTATTCCGACCGGCGGGCGCGGCTCGTCGCGGCCCTCCGTGAGCACTGCCCCGGCGCGGAGATCACGGGGGTCGAGGCGGGGCTCCACCTGTGCGTGCTCACGCCCGGGGTGGACGACGCCCGGCTCGCCGATGCGCTGGCCGTCGCCGGGTGGCAGACGCGCGCGCTGAGCTCGCAGTCCACGCGGTTCGCGCTGTCCGGCGTCATCCTCAATTACGCGCGGCTTCCCGGCGGTCTCGCACGGGAATTCGCGAAGGCGTTCGCCCGCGCGCTGGAGGACGAAGCGGCGCGCCAGTCGCGATGAGGACCGACGCGCGACACCCGCGCCGGGCGGGGAGCTCGGGCTACTTGCCCTTCTTCGCCTTCTTTGCGGCCTTCTTAGCCTTGCGCTTCTTTGCGGCCTCGGCGAGGAATAGGACGGTGGCGCTCGCCGAGAGCGCGCACAGCACGGCGGCCGGCGCGAAGTCCTTCGGCTCGTCGTCGGCAGCGAGGTGCTCGCTCACGGCGAGGGCCATCGCGACAGTGAAGCCGGCCGAGGACGCGGCGCCGACGAGCGGCGCCTTCTGACCCACGAGCACCCCGCCGGCGCCGGCGAGCTCGAGCGCACCGATGAGCTTGAACTCGTCGTTCTCGTAGCCGAGGTGCTCGGCGGTATCGAGCATCGGCTGCTGCTCGGTGACTTTGGCGTAGCCAGCGCCGCCGAAGGCGACGGCGAGGAGGGCAGAGTTGGCAAAAGAAAGGACGGACATGTGGTCTCCTTGGGGCTTACGGGGAAGGGGGGGCTGCCGGATGCGGGGTCTGGTGGGCACGGGCCCCGTCTATTCGGGACGTGCCATGGCCGCGAGGTTACAAGCCGTGTCTGCGGTGGACGATGTTCTGCATGATCTCCACAGGTAGACCGCGCTGCGCGGCGAAGGCCGTCGGCGCGGAAGAGCCGGCGGCGTAAAAGGCCTTGGGACGCGGGTCGGTCACGGCCTTGAGTAGCTCTTCGACGAGCGACTCCGTGGAGATGCCGGTGGACTCGTTGGCGTCGAGGTGGTCGATCATGGTCTCGAACTCGCCGGAGTAGGGGCCGGTGGGGTCGACATACTTCGTGCGCCGCTGCGAGATGCCCGTGTTGATCGCGCCGGGTTCGACCACGGAGACCCCGATCCCGAATCGCCGGACCTCGCGGCGCAGCGCGAAGCCGTGCGCCTTGATCGCGGCCTTCGTCGCCGCGTACGAGCCGCGATAGGCGAGCGGGAACGAACCGAGCATCGAGCCGACCATGACGATCCGGCCCCGGCCGGCCGCACGCATCGCGGGCAGCAAGCGTTGGGTTACCTCGATATGCCCGATGTAATTGACCTGCACGAGTCGCTCGAGCGCCTCGCGCGGGAGTTCCTCGGTGGCCCCGGACTGGCTCTCGCCGGCATTGTTGACCAGCACCGAGACCGGCTCCTCGAGGGAATCGACGAACTCGGCGATCGATTCGGGCGAGGCGAGGTCGAGGCGGCGCATCTCGATGCGCGGATCATCGCTGCGGCCCGGCGAGCGGCTTGTGCCGATCACGCGGAAGCCGCGCTCGGCGAGGCGCTTCGCCGCGAGTCCGCCGATGCCGGAGCTCGCTCCGGTGACCACGGCGAGACCCTCTTCGACATCGGGGAGCGTGGGCGGGCGCAGGAACGCGGAGAGTCCGCCAGGCGTTTCGGGCATGAGGCTCCTCGTGGGTCGTGGGGGCGATTGCGTCCAGGTCGTGCGGTAGGTCTCTGTCCCACATCATGCACCGGATCGGGAACCGGATGACGGCGTACGAGTTGCGCACCCCGGGCCGCGGGCGTGGACGCCGGGTTACGCGTCTGTGGGCTTGGGTGTGGCGGATCGAGCCGACTTCGCTGGCTCCGACTCCGTCTTCTTCGCCGGCTTCGCCTTCGACTGCGCCTTGGCCGCCTTCACCTCGTGGCGGTACTCGACCGCCGCCCGAACGAGCTCGCAGAACGCGCCTTCGTCCACAAAATCGCCCTCGTGCAGGTCGATTGCCCGCCACGACTTGCCGTTGCCGTTGTTGAACAGCCCGGCGGGGTCGGGCAGCGAGGCGCCGTCGGAGAACGTGAGCTTGACCTTTTCCTTGTGCGCATTGCCCACGGCGAAGGTCCCGTCCGATTCCCACACCGGGCTGCCCATGTACTTCCACGACTCGACGACGTCCGGCGCGGCCTCCTTGATCAGTTCGCGGAGGCGGCCGAGCAGCGGGCCGCGCCAATCGTCGATCCCGGCGATCAGGGCGTCGATCTGCTCGGGGTCGGAAGCGTTCTGGCCTGCGGGCATGGATTTCGGCATGCGCTCATTCCACCATGGGATCGACGGCGCGGACCGCCCAGCGCGGCGGGTCATCGCGCCCTGCGCGCTCGTCGGCTTCGGCGAGCTCGCGGCTCGGGTGCACGGCGGACTCGGCGTGGTGCACGGGCGCGTAGATCGAATACAGCGCGAGCGCCGAATCGCCCGTATTCACCACGTCGTGCCACGTCCCCGCAGGCACGCACAGCGCCCAGCCCGGGCGCACGGCGACGACCTGCTCCCATTCGCCGTCCGCGGGGCCGAGCCGCGCCTCGCCCTCGCCGGCCTCGACGCGCAGGAACTGATCGGTCTCCTGGTGTACCTCCGCCCCGATCGATTCCCCGGGGGCGATGCGCATCAGGGTCACCTGCAGGTGCCGGCCCGTCCACTCGACCGTCCGGTAGTTCGAATTGTTGACGGCGGACGCCGCGATATCGAAGACCTCGGGACGCCTGCTCGGCGTGTGCTCGCGCACGGCGCCTACTCGCGGTGGGCGCGCTGCGCGGAGTGCTGCGCGCGGGGCTTGATGACGATTCTGTCGAGGTTGACGTGCGACGGCCGCGATGCGACGAAGCCCACGACCTCGGCGATGTCCTTGGCGACGAGTGGGGTGAGCCCGGCGTACGGCTTGCTCGCGGCCTCGGGGTCGCCATCGAAGCGGACCAGCGAGAACTCGGTCTCGGCAAGGCCGGGCATGATCTCGCAGAAGCGGACCGGCTGGCCGAGGAACTCGCCGCGCAGGGTCTGGTGGAGCACGGACTCCGCGTGCTTCGCGGAGGTGTACCCCGAGCCGTTGTCGTAGGCTTCGAGCGCGGCGACCGACGTGACCGTCACGACGAGTCCGTCGCCCGAGGCGACGACCTTGGGCATGAGCGCCCTCAACATATGTAGCGTGCCGAGGACGTTGGTCTCCCACATCCAGCGCCACTGCTCGATGTCGGCGTCCATCACCGAGGTCTGCCCCTTTGCGCCACCGGCGTTGTTCACCAGGACATCGACGCGCGGAAGGATCCCGGCGAGCGCCGCGACCTGGGCGGTGTCGGTGATATCGAGGGGGACCGCGGTCCCGCCGAGTTCCTCGGCTAGCGCGGCGACGCGGTCGTAGCGGCGGGCGCCGAGCACGACGTGCATGCCCTGTCCTGCGAGTTCGCGCGCGATCGCGGCGCCGAAGCCCGAGGAGGCGCCGGAGATCACGGCGATCTTCGTGGACGCCGGGACGGCGTCGAGGGTCTGCGCGGCCGCGCTGTAGAGCTCGGGGCCGGTGGCGGCCTGTTCGGCCTCGCGCGAGCTCATGCCCGCGGCGGCACTGGTGTCTGAATCGCTGGGGGTCGTCATGCGGCCGAGGTTACGCCCGCTCGCCGGCGCCGCACGCCACGGCGGCCGCCGGGGTGCGAGGAACGGCACTGGCGCCGCGCCCGTCCGTGGCACCCTTGAGGCATGAACGAAGCGAAACCGGAACGGGCAGGGGACACCCCGCCGCCCGCCGTCAGCATGGATTGCCATACCGCACTGTCCACGGACGGTGCCCGGATCGCCTACCGCACGGGCGGGAACCCCGAGGGGCGGCCGCTCGTGCTCGTGCACGGGTGGGCGCAGTCCTCGCTCGCGTGGGGGCCGGAGCTGCTCGCTGCTCTCGCGCCGACGTTCCGGATCGTGGCGATGGACCTGCGCGGGCACGGAGCGAGCGATGTCGCGGCTTCCGGCTACGACTCTTCGCAGCAGTGGAGTGACGACGTCGGTGCCGTGCTCGACGGTGCCGGCATCGGCGCCGGCTCGGGCGCGATCATCCTCGGCTGGTCCTACGGCGGGATCGTGGTCGGCGATCATCTGACGCACGCGGGGACCGAGCGCTTCGGCGGCGTCGTGCTCTGCGGCGCCGTGACCTCGATCTCGCGCGCGCCCGGAGGCGCAGTGGGGGAGGCGATGATGCGCGCAGGCGCCGGTGCCGCAGACCCTAACCCCAAGCGCGCGATCGCCGCGCTGGGGAGCTTCGGCGCCGACATGTTCGCCCAGAGCGCGGGGGAGGCGCAGCAGCGGATCTTCGGGATCTCGCTGTCGACCTCGCCGTATGTACGTGCGGCGATGTTTGCACGGCGCGTGAACAACGACGAGGCGCTCGCCAGGCTCGGGCTGCCCGCGCTCGTGATCCACGGCGCGGCCGACGGGATCGTCCTGCCTTCGGCTGCCGAGGCGAACGCCGAGACGCTCGGCGCGCGGCTCGAGTTCTATCCGGAAGTCGCGCACGCTCCGTTCGCCGAGGCCCCGGAGCGGTTCCTCGCCGATCTCGAGGGGTTCGCGTCCGGGCTGGGTTAGTCGGCGCTACCGCTGGTTGCTGCTAGTCGGCGCTACGCGTCGAGGATCTTCGAAGCCTGGCGCGAGGTGATGCCGTTGAGCGCCTTGATGGTGGCCTCGTCCGTGGTCGGGGCCATCTGCAGGGCGCTCACGCGGAAGGTGATCCCACGGGTGGTGACCTGGTAGAAGGTCTGGCTCTGCGCCTGCTCCTGATCCAGCGCGTCGACCCGGGAGGTCGCCGAGGACTGGTACCCCTGGACGTTCGCCTTCTCGATCTTCGGCGTCTGGGTCGGCCCGTTGGTGGCGTGCATAGTGAGCCCGCTGCCGGAAAGCGTGAAGGTCGGGCAGTTGAGGAAGCGGTCGGCGAACGCGCCGCGGTCGACGTTTTTGCCGAGCACCATGACCGAGTACACAGACTGCGATGCCGGGTCCTGGATCTGCGCAGCGGCCGCGCCGTCGGGAATCGCGGGGGAGCCCACGGCGATATCGGTGCACTCGGGCGGGTCGACCTTGAGGCTACGCATCGCCTCGGAGATCTTCTGCGCCGCCGCGACGCCCTCGGAGGGGTCGATGGTCTGGTAGTTCCAGCCCGGGAAATCCTCGCCGCGCAGGAGGAGGTCGCTGTTGGAGCGGGAGGGGGCGTCCTTGTCGGAGCCGGCGGCCCCGGGATCGTTGCCCTCGCGGCCGGCGGCGCCCGCGATATCGCGGTTGTCCACCGGGTTTGCCGGGTCGCCGGATGCCCCGGCGGGAGCGGAGGACTTGGAGGCCGAGCCGGCAAAGGGTTGCGACTTGCCGCTGTTGGCGTCGCCCTCGTGCGATGCCGCGGCGTCGGCGAGGTCGGAGGACGTCCCGCCGTCACCGTCGGAAGAACACGCGGCGAGGGAAATGGAGAGCAGCGCCGCGGCCGGGAGAGCCACCAGCGCGGCGAGGCGCCCGCGACGGTCATGTCGGCCCTCGGTGGTGATCGTCTGCTGCATGCAATTCCTCCTACGCGAACCGAGTCCCGGCGGATACCCGCGCGGCGGGTCGTGCGGTTCGTGCACCTTTCTCGGGAGCGCATACGCGTTCCCCCGAGGGCACAGCTTAGGGCACTTCCTCGGGATTTCCCCGCCCCCGTTCGACTCGCTTGCGCGATTCTCAGCGATTGCCCAGACCTGAGCGTGGGCCTCGGGATGGACGGTCGAACGACTACCGAATTCGGGCTGAGCTGGTTCGATGCGCGGAGTTTCGGTCGTGCGCGGTTCGCGTCTAGGCCGAATCGAGACCTCGTGGACCCGAAATATTCTCAGGATGGAGGCGCCCCTTCGGAGGTGGGAACAGCAGGTCTGACGGCGGAGGCCGCAGACCCCGGGGAAAAGTCGGGCGCCGCCGGTAGTGTTCTGGGTGTCATGAGGGTGGTTACTGAGATGTCCGAGACGAAGCGGTCCGATTCGGCGCAATCGAGCACGCCGCAGTCGAGCGCTGCCCAGGGCGGGGCGATGGTGCCTGTCGGCGGTGCGCCCGTGCGTGTCGCGGTGGTCAGCGTCCACACCTCCCCGCTCGAGCAGCCCGGCGTCGGCGATGCCGGCGGGCTCAACGTCTACGTGCTCAACACGGCGCGGGCGCTGGCCGAGCAGGGCGCGGAAGTCGAGATCTTCACGCGCGCCACCTCGGCCTCGCAGCCGGAGGTCGTGGAGATCGCGTCGGGCGTCCGCGTCCACCACGTGGTCGCGGGACCACTCGAGGTGCTCGATCGTTCCGTGCTGCCCGTCCACCTCGCGCCGTTCATCGCCGAGGTTTTGCGACTCGTCGACGCAGAGGATCGCGAAGGGGCGGCGCCGTTCGACGTGGTCCATTCCCACTATTGGATCTCCGGGCAGGCCGGGACCGTTCTCGCCCAGGTCTGGGGTATTCCGCTGCTCCATACGCCGCACACGTTGGCCGCCGTCAAGAACACGTTCCTCGCGGAGGGGGATTCGCCGGAGCCCGAGTACCGGATCCAGGGCGAGCAGTACGTCGTGGACCACGCAGATCGCACGGTGGTCAACACCGAGAGGGAGAAGGACGATCTCGTCCGTTTCTACGATGCGTCGCCGGAGCGCGTGGACGTGATCACCCCGGGGAGCGACCTGGCCTGCTATTCCCCGGGGGATCCGCGCGGCACCGAGCTCGCCCGGCGCCGTCTCGGCATCCCGCACGGGGCCAAGGTGGTCGCGTTCGTCGGGCGGATCCAGCCGCTCAAGGCGCCGGATGTCCTGCTGCGTGCCTTCGCGCAGATGGTCCGGGACTCGATGGACTCTGCGGATGTAGAGGGAGGTCTGGAGTCCGGGGCCGGCGCGGCCGCGGGGGCGTGCCGGAACCTCGTGCGCAGCCACATCACGCCGTACCGGCTCGTCATCGTCGGAGGGGAATCGGGCAACGGGATCGGGGCGATGGACCTGCGCGGGCTCGCCCGCGAGCTCGGCGTTGAGCATCTCGTCACCTTCCTCCCGCCGCGCCCGCCGCAGGACCTCGTGGAGGTCTACCGGGCCGCCGATATCGTCGCGGTGCCCTCGTACTCGGAGTCCTTTGGGCTCGTCGCGCTCGAAGCGCAGGCGTGCGGCACGCCGGTCGTCGCCGCCAACGTCGGTGGGCTGTCCATCGCAGTGGCCGAAGGAGAGACGGGCACGCTGATCGACGGTCACGACACCGACATGTGGGCACAGCGGCTGCGAGAACTGCTCGACGAGGACGCGAGGCGCGTCGCCATGTCGCTGCGCGCCCCCGAGCGGGCGCGGCGGTTCAGTTGGGACTCCACGGCCGCGGCACTGCTGTCCACGTACGCCGGGGCGGATTCGGAAATGGAGGGTTCGCCCGCGGCGGGAACGGCCGAGGACGGGTCCACCGAGGATGGATCGGCAAGGGCCGGATCGACACAGGCCGGATCGACCACGAACGCGAAGGAGTTGGCATGAGCGAATCGTCACCGAAGCAGGGCACACCCAACCCCGAGGTGCTCGAGAACATCGAGTCCTTCCTCGTCGACAGGCAGATCGAATCGCAGCTCCTCGATGGGCGGACGTTCGTCGTCAACCTACCGGGGGAGAAGCGGCTCAAGACGGCCGTGCACCTCCACGTGGGCGCCGACGCCGTGCGGATCGAGTCGTTTATTTGCCGCAAGCCGGACGAGGACTTCCTCAAGGTCTACGACTACCTGCTGCGGCGGAACCGGCACCTCTATGCGGTCGCGTACACGACCGACAACAACGGCGACATCTATCTCGTGGGCTGGCTGCCCGCCGGCGGCATCGACGAGACGCAGCTCGATCGCGTCCTTGGGGGGATCCTCGAGGCGGCGGATTTCGACTTCAACAAGCTCCTCGAGATGGGGTTCCATTCCTCGATCCGCCGGGAGTGGTCGTGGCGGGTCAAGAACGGTGAGCCGCTCGCGAACCTCTACGCGTTCCGGCACCTCACCTCGGATCTCGAGCAGCCCGGCAAGAACGGGATGCCCGAGGAGAACGCGAGCGGAAAGCTGCTGCCGGGGGAGACGCCGGCGGATCGCGCGGCCGCGGATGCGGTGGCGGATGCCGGAACGCCCGGGGGCGAGGTCGAAGCATCGGAGGCTGAGACCGGGGCACCGGGCGAAGACGCGGACACCGGCGAGAAATAGTCGCACCGCCGGGCATCGTTGCTGGGCTCGCATGGTCCATAATGGCCGCATGTCTTACGGAAAACTCGTGCTCGTGCGGCACGGACAGAGCGAATGGAATGCGTCGAACCAGTTCACTGGCTGGGTCGATGTCAATCTCACGGACCAGGGCCGCGCAGAGGCCGAGCGCGCCGGCGCGTTGCTCGTAGAGAAGGGCGTCCTCCCGGACGTGCTTTTCACCTCGCTGCTGCGCCGCGCGATCACCACCGCCAACATCGCGCTCGATGTCGCCGACCGCCACTGGATTCCCGTTGTGCGCGACTGGCGCCTCAACGAGCGCCACTACGGCAAGCTCCAGGGGCTCGACAAGGCCGAGATCAAGGAGCAGTACGGCGACGAGCAGTTCATGCTGTGGCGCCGCTCGTACGACACCCCGCCGCCCGAGATCGCATCGGACGATAAGTACTCGCAGGCCGGCGACCCGCGCTACGCGAATCTCGACGAGGTGCCGCTCACCGAGTGCCTGCTCGACGTGGTCAACCGCTTCGTGCCGTACTACGAGGCCGAGATCGCGCCGCGCGTCGCGGCCGGCGAGACCGTCATGGTCGCCGCGCACGGCAACTCGCTGCGCGCGCTGGTCAAGCACCTCGACGCGATCTCCGACGAGGACATCGCGGGGCTCAATATCCCCACGGGAATTCCGCTGGTCTACGAGTTCACCGAGACCGGCGAGGTCGCCAACCCCGGCGGAACTTACCTCGACCCGGCGGCTGCGGAGGCCGGCGCCGCTGCGGTGGCCAACCAGGGCAACGGCAAGTAGGAACGACGGATTCCGCGGGCGGCGCGCCTGGAGCATTGGGGCTCCGGTCGCGCCGCCTTTTTCGGCCGCAGGTAGCGACTTGGTCGGCGATGTCGCCCCGCGACGTACCGCCGGCAGGAGGATGACGGCGGAGCGCCCCGGCAGTACCTAGGCCGGAATCGCCGCGAACTGGACCTCGCCGCCCTCGTGCCCCGGCCAGGTGCCGAGCAGCTCGCCGGCGGCCGGCGCATTGCCATCGCCGGCAGCGTTGTCTCCCGCGGCATTTCCATCGGCATCGACGAGGACCGATCGCAGCACGAGGCGCTCGGCGAGGTCTGCAAGCGCGGCCTCGGACGGCGCCTCGCCGCCGGCGATACCCGTTCCGCGGACGGCGGCGACGGGAGCGTCCAGCTCGTTGCCGCTCTCGGCGTCGATGAACTCGGCGCCGCTCCCGGCCACGGCGATAGTGCGGGCGAGCTCCGTGCGGAACACCGGGTCCTCGAGCCCGAGGTACACCCACCGGCGGCCGAGGATGGAGTGGTCCATTTCGACAACCGGGCTCACTGCCTGGTCGAGCGGCGCGCCGCGGTAGGTGAGGGGCACCTGGAGTATCCGGCCTTCGTCGTCACGAACGATGTGGATTTCCATGCCGACCCCGCCTGCGGGGTCGTCGAATCGGTACGAGGCGAGCTGGGTGAAGGAGTCGGTCGACGCATGTGGGGCGACTCCGGAGGACCGGAGGGCTGCGGCGATGGCTTCGGGCTTGGACGGGTTGAGGGACGCGGTGGTGTAGATATCGGCCATACGCCCAGGATAGGGAAACTGCTCGGGTCCGGGTGGGCTGCCGGGAACATGCACTTCCTGCTGAAGGAAGCACTTTCTGTCGATTTCCGGCCCGATCGGCGGCGAAATCGACGGAAAGTGCATGGAGAGCTGGGCCGGGCGGGACGAAGGCAAAGCCGCGCGCGAGGACGACCTGGCCGGGCTGGCCGGGCAGACGACCGGGCCGGGCAGACGACCGGGCCGTATGCGCTGCCTTGTCGCCCAACCCAGCCGCGCCCCGCCGAAGCCCAAGGGTGAACCCCCGGTTAACTCTTCATGGCGCGCCCCGACCCCTCCGGTTAACTGGAGTCGTCCGCGTTTGTGCCGGGCTTGCCTGGTTGTAGATTTGGGTCTCGTGAACGTCATCGTCTCCGTCGGGCTCCTGGTCGTGGTCGCCCTCGTGTTCCTCGGGATCGGTGTCCTCGTGGGCCGTCGCGTCCCGCGGCGCGGCGGACTGCTCCCCGGCGCGGACGCGCGGGAGGCCCGGGAGTTCGTGCTCTCCAAGGGCGAGGTTCTCTACGGAGCGATGCAGCAGGCCCCGATCGCGCTCGCGGTGGTCGACAGGTTCGAAGACCTCATCCTCGCGAACGATCGGGCGGATGAGCTCGACATCGTCACCAACCACCGGGTGCTCGACGAAGTGTGGGACACCGTCCAGGAGAGCTTCCGTACGGGCGAGGAGCAACGCTTCTACCTCGCCGCGCACTCCCGAGGCGGCCATCGGCTGCCGTCGGTCGCAGGGCGCACGGTGTTCCTCAAGGGCCAGGACCAGAAGTTCGTCCTCATCTTCGCCGACGACGATTCCGAGCAGCGCCGCATGGAGGCCGCGCGCCGGGACTTCGTCGCCAACGTCTCCCACGAGCTCAAGACCCCGGTCGGAGCGATGAGCGTCCTCGCCGAAGCGCTCCTCGAGTCCGGCGACGACCCGGATTCGGTCCGCTACTTCGGCACGCGCGTGCGCGACGAGGCACAGCGCCTCGGCGCGATGGTCACCGAGCTCATCGAGCTCTCCCGCCTCCAGGGTGCGGAGAAGCTGCGCAACCTCGAGCCCACGTCGATCGACGAGATCATCGACGAGGCGACCCGCCGCACGGCGGCCACGGCGGAGGCGCACGATATCGAGCTGACGGTGGATGACCGCTCGGGCCTCGAGGTCATGGGCGATCGGACCCTGCTCGTCACTGCGCTGTCCAACCTCGTGTCCAACGCGATCAATTACTCGCCGGCGGGCACGCCGGTGGTGGTCACCCGCTCGGCAGACGACGACGTCGTGCGCATCCGGGTTACCGACCACGGCATCGGCATCGCGCCTGAGCACCAGGGGCGTGTCTTCGAGCGGTTCTTCCGCGTCGACAAGGCGCGGTCCCGGGCGACGGGCGGCACCGGTCTCGGACTGGCGATCGTCAAGCACGTCGTGCAGAACCACAACGGCGTCGTCAAACTGTGGAGCAGACCAGAGATGGGCTCGACCTTCACCATCGAACTCCCGCGGGTCGCCGCGGAGTCCGCTACCGAAACGGTCGGCGAGCGCCTCGGCGCGGCAGCCGCCGGACTGGGTCCAGGAAAGGAAGAAAAATGACCCGAGTACTCATCGTCGAGGACGAGGAATCGCTCGCCGATCCGTTGGCCTTCCTGCTCCGTAAGGAGGGGTTCGAGACGGCCGTCGCCGCCGACGGCCCGAGCGCCCTCCAGCAGTTCGATGCGGACGGCGCGGATATCGTCCTCCTCGACCTCATGCTCCCCGGAATGAGCGGCACGGACGTATGCAAGCGGCTGCGCGCCGTGTCCTCGGTGCCGGTCATCATGGTTACCGCCCGCGACAGTGAGATCGACAAGGTCGTCGGCCTCGAGCTGGGTGCGGACGATTACGTAACCAAGCCGTATTCCGCTCGGGAGCTCACGGCCCGCATCCGGGCCGTGCTGCGCCGCGGTAACGGAGACGAGACCGAGGAGCTCGTCGACGACAGCTCCGTGCTCCAGTCGGGGCCCGTGCGAATGGACATCGAGCGCCACACCGTCGAAGTGCGCGGCGAGACGATCACGCTGCCGCTCAAGGAGTTCGACCTCCTCGAGTACCTTCTGCGCAATTCCGGCCGCGTGCTCACGCGTGGGCAGCTCATCGACCGCGTGTGGGGTTCGGACTACGTCGGCGACACGAAGACGCTCGACGTGCACGTCAAGCGCCTGCGCTCCAAGCTCGAGGCCGACCCGGGCAGCCCGCAGCACATCATCACCGTGCGCGGCCTGGGCTACAAGTTCGACGGCGGGGCGGCGTAGCCGAGCGAGGTCGCTACTTCTGCTTCCGCGCCGCCATCTCCTCGGCCCGCTCGGTCGCGGGGTGCACGGCGACGAGCCCGAGCTGCTGCCTTCGCCGGCACGCCGCTGCCACGATCTCGTAAGCCGCATCTCCGATGAGCTCGCGGAGCTCGTCGGAGAGCGATTCGAACACCGGCTCGGCCCCGACGTGCGCCTCGGGCGAGCCCGTGCAGTACCAGTCGAGATCGAGGCCGCCGGGGCCCCAGCCGCGGCGGTCGTATTCCTCGATGCGCGTGTGCAGCACCTCGACGTCGTCGGCGCGCGTCTCCCATTCCTGCGTCCGCCGGATCGGCAGCTGCCAGCACACCTCGGGCTTCGACTCGGGCAGCGTCCGCTCGAGCCGAAGCGCCATGTGGTGCAGCGCGCATCCCGACCCCGAGGGCCAGCCGACGTCATTGAAGAACACGCAGCGCCCGTTGTAGCGGCGCGTGCGCAGCGCGGGCTCGTCATCGAGCTCGTCCTCCTCGAGCCACGGCTCGATGCCCTTCTCGAGTGACGCGGGAGTGCGGGTTCGCGCATAGGCCTCCGCGTCCGCGGCGTGCTGCCATTCGCCGTCGGCGAGGAGCGCGACGTTCGCGGCGAGCCGTTCCCTGTCCTCGCCGTCGGTGAGGAAGGCGCCATGCGTGCAGCAGCCCGAATCGGGTTGGTTGGCCACGATGCCGTGGCAGGCGGGGGTGCCGAAGACGCAAGTCCAATGGGAGAGCAGCCAGGTCATATCGACAGTCACGACGTGGTCTTCCTCGTCCGGATGGTCGAAGGAATACCACTCGCGCGGGAAATCGAGCCCCACCTCCGGCTCGGGATCTCGCTGCGCGCCTGCCGGTCCGGTGGAGCGCCCACCGCTGCGCCTGGAAGTACTGGTCACGCCTTGCAACGGTAGCCCGTTATACGGTGTAGGCGTGAGACTGGGTGTCCTGGATGTCGGCAGCAATACGGTGCATATGGTGGTGGTCGATGCCCACGCGGGCGGCCACCCCACACCGATGAGTGATTCGAAGAGCGCGGTGCGTCTCATCCAATACCTGGATGCCGACAACCGGATCTCGGATCTCGGCGTGCGGAAGTTGAGTGATGCGGTGGCCGAGGCCGCTGAGATCGCGCGCGCCACGAAGTGCGAGGAGGTCATGGCGTTCGCCACCTCCGCGGTGCGCGATGCGAACAATTCCGACGACGTGCTCGACGCCGTCGAGAAGTCGACGGGGGTGCGCCTGCGTGTCCTCTCCGGCGTCGACGAGGCGAAGATGACCTTCCTCGCTGCCCGCCGCTGGTACGGCTGGTCGGCAGGGACGATCGTCAATCTCGATATCGGCGGCGGCTCCCTCGAGCTCACCGCCGGGCCGGACGAGAGCCCGGAGACAGCTTTCTCACTCCAGCTCGGCGCGGGCCGGCTCACGCACGATTGGTTCCCCACGGATCCGCCCGAGCGCAAGCGCATCAATGCGCTGCGCGACTACATCGATGCCGAGCTCGCCGGGCCGGCCGCGGAGATCCGCCAGCTCGGTACGCCGGACCTCGCGTGCGCCACCTCGAAGACGTTTCGCATGCTCGCCCGCCTCACCGGCGCGGCGCCGAACTCTGCGGGCCCACGGGTCGAGAGGCAGCTCACGGCGGCGGGCCTGCGTCAGGTCATCGCCTTTATCTCCCGGATGACGGCGTCCGACCGCGCCGAGCTCGAGGGCATCAGCTCCGATCGTTCGTATCAAATCGTCGCGGGGGCACTGGTCGCGGAAGCCTCCATGAGGGCTTTAGGGTTAGAGTCGGTAAAGATTTGTCCGTGGGCCCTGAGAGAGGGTCTAATCCTCCAGAGGCTGGACCACAACGACGGCCGGGACGGAAAGGGGAGCTGACGTGGCATCCAGGGAACAGTCACGGCGAGGAGGCGGCTCGGAGGAGTCGATCTCGGTAGCCGAACTGCTCAAGCGCATGGGCCAGGGCTCGGAGACCGAGCAGGGTGGCTCCGGCGCGTCGAGCTCCCGTGGTGGCGACGGGGCCTCGCAGTCCGCCCCCCACAGCTCCCACCGTCACCGCCGTGCCGAGGGCACGGGCGTGAGCGTCTCCGAACTCACGGGATCGAACCCGCGCGTCGGCGCGGATGGTCAGCCCGTCTCCGGCCGAGCGGCACGTCGCCGTGCGCGTGAGGAAGAGCAGCCCACTACCTCCCCGACGGCGCAGGCAGCCCCCGCGGCGCCGTCCGCGCCCTCTGCTCCCCAGGCTCCCGCCCAAAAGCGGCAGCAGACCGGCGGCGGCGCAAACGCCGCCGGCGCGTCGGCCCCCTCGGCGGGTGCGCAGGCATCTGGTGCACAGCAGCAAGCTGCACAGCAGCAGGCGACGCAGGCACAGGGTTTCCAGGCTCCGAGCGCGCGGCAGGATCCCGCGAAGTCGGCTCCCGCCGAGCCGCGGATCGCCCCGCGCCCGCGGACGACCCGCCCCGCCGACGGCACCCCGGCCAACGGTTCCACCAAAACCCCGATGCCGCCGAAGCCGAGCACGGGCGCCGCGCAGCCGAACACCGGTAAGTCCGGTGCCGGTGCCGCCGCCGCGGGCACGGCAGCCGCAGGAACCGCTGCGGCCGCGGGTGCGGCCGGCGCCGCAGCTTCGCGTGGGACGCAGCAGTCGCAGCCCGCGCAGCCGAAGAGCGCGCAGGGTCAGAACCAGCGGGCGCAGCAGCAGAAGTCCCCGTTCGACGGCGGCCAGGTCTCGCAGACCCCGCCCGCCGGCTCGAACGCGCCCACCACGGATATCTTCGGCCGTCCCTCCGGGGCGGGTTCGTCGACGGGGCCGCTTCCCAAGGTCAACGTCCCGCAGGATGCGGTCAAGGGTCGCGGCGCCGCCAACGGTGCGCAGCAGGGCCAGGCGCCGGCCGGCGCGCAGCAGGGCAACCAGGGGAAGCACGGCAACGCTGCCGCCAAGCAGTCCGGCAAGGCCGCGCAGCAGGGAACGGGCTCCGGCGATCACCGGGGCGCGAAGACCGCTGCCGTGGCCGGAGCAGCCGGCGTCGGCGCCGCGGGGGCGGGAGCTGCGGCATACGCCGCGGGCCGCGGCCACCACGGCGACAAGTCCGCTGCCGACCCCTCGACGTCGCGCGTGGAGACCGGCGGGGACAAGGCGAATACGGCGACTGGCGTCATGCCGAAGGTCGGTGCGGACGGGGCCGAGCGCTCGGGCCGCGATGCCCAGGGCCGCGAGCTCCAGGGCCATGACACACACGGTCATGGCACCCAGGGCCATGACGCCGAGCACGACGGCTACTACGGCGACGAGTACTACGACGAGGACCACTGGGACGATCGCCCCCATCGCAGCGGCTTTGCGCAGTGGGCGCTCCTCGCGATCCAGGTCGTCGCGGCGGCCATCGCCGGCGCCGCGCTCTTTGTCGCCTTCGAGCTCCTGTGGAGCGACCTCAAGTGGGTGGCTCTCGCGCTGGCCATCGTCGTGATCATCGGGCTTGTCTCCATCGTGCGCGTCCTGCGTCGTGGCGCCGACTGGGTATCGATCGGGCTGGCCGTTCTCGTGGGCGTGGGGGTCACATTCGGGCCCTTGCTGCTCAAGGTGCTCACTTAGCTGCCTCGTGCCCAGCGGGTTCTGCCCCGAGCGAATCGTAGAACCGGCGTCGTCCCCCTAGGACGACGCCGGTTCTACTTTTGTCGGGGCCGCCGACTGCGCCTCCGCGCCGCCTGCACCTCCGTGTTTCCCGCACCTGTGGTGCTCGGCGCCGCGGCGGCATGGCACTGTGGGGACATGACACGTATTGCGATCATCGGCGGTGGCAAGATCGGCGAGGCCCTCATCGCGGGGCTCCTCGACGGCGGCTGGCCGCAACAGGACATCGTCGTCGTCGAGCAGTCCGAGAAGCGGGCGGCCGAGCTCAAGTCCCGGTATTCGATCATGACCTCCGAGCTCGGCCTCGCAGCCGAGGGCGCCAACGTCATCGTCGTCGCGGTCAAGCCCAACGACGTGCCCGATGCCATCGACAGGATCGACGAATCGATCTCCGACAGCGTCCACGAGGCGGTCGTCGTCTCCCTGGCGGCCGGCGTGCCTACCGAGGCCATCGAGGCGCGCCTCTCCGCGGGCTCTCCAGTCGTGCGGGTCATGCCGAACACGGCGATGCTCGTGGGGCAGGGCACCTCCGCGATCTGCAAGGGCCGCTTCGCCCGCGCCGAGCACATCGAGATCGTCGACAAGATGATGCGCTCGGTGGGGCGCGTGGTCGAGGTCAAGGAAGGACAGATGGACGCGGTGACGGCGCTGTCCGGATCCGGCCCGGCGTACTTCTTCCTCCTCGCCGAAGCTCTCATCGACGCCGGTGTCGAGAAGGGGCTCCCGCGCAAGACGGCCGAGACCCTCGTGCTCGGCACCGCCTCGGGCGCAGGGGCGATGCTCGCCGCCGAGGGCGCCGATCCCGCGGCGCTTCGCGGTGCCGTGACCTCGCCCGGCGGCACCACCGCGGCGGCACTGCGCGCATTCGAGGTGGGCGGCCTCCGCGGCACCGCCTACGAGGCCGTGACGGCGTGCTACGACCGCTCCGTGGCCATTGCCGAGGAGGTGCGCAAGGGGATGACCGACTCGCTCGCCGACGAGGGCTGAGGCCTTCGCAGCCGTCCACCCGGCATCGCGATCCACACCGCGATGCCCGCCGGGGCGCGGACCTGGACGTAACACTGTTGCGCCGGGCCGGACCCCGGTCTCATATGTTGGGATCTTCCGAGAATTCCTCGGCGGGAAATCTCTCAGAGGAATCGCAGGTCAGGTTCCTGAGAGGCGCCGAAAGGCGAATGCGCACGTGCAAATTCGCCCACACACGTCGCATTATTCACACCTTTCACGCTAGGCTCTTCCCAGAGCACGCGCGTGTCAGTACCGCAGGAGGGGAAGCCTGCGGCACGATGCGTGCAGTTAAGGAACGGTATAGATGAGTCCAGCTGATTCGGGCGCAGGTGCGTCCAACGCGTCGCAGTTTCTCACCGTCGCCGAGGTGGCGTCGCTCATGCGCGTATCCAAGATGACCGTGTACCGGCTCGTGCACTCCGGAGAGCTTCCGGCAGTCCGCGTGGGACGCTCGTTCCGCGTGCACTCCAAGGCGGTCTACGAGTACCTCGATACCTCGGTTTACGACGCCGGCTAGATCGCCCCGCCAGGGCGCGATTTCTTATCGGCGAAGCGCGCTGGGTAGTCTTGACGGGTCGATAAGGCTGCCGGGCTCGCTGGCCCGCGGCCGAGGCGTCCCGCATACTCGCCCGGGCCGCTCGAGAATCTTACGAGGAGGAGGAACGTCTATGGGTTCCGTTATCAAGAAGCGCCGCAAGCGCATGTCGAAGAAGAAGCACCGCAAGATGCTGCGCCGCACGCGCGTTCAGCGTCGCAAGCTCGGCAAGTAGGGCCACCGCCAGGCCGGTGGGCCCTGCGCCTTTACTCGATGCCCGCACCACGAGGTGCGGGCATCGGCGTATTTCCGAGCCGGCGTCCTGTGCGGTGCGTGGCCTCGTGTGGGCCCTCGGTGCGCCCAGTTCGCATGGCCACCGAAATGTAAGTCCGGACGATTGCCGGATAGTGCGCGGACCCGGCAAGGCATTCACTACAATCGACCAGGTGAATGTGGCAGAGGTGGTTGGAGCGAGCGGGGACGGGCATGCCGTCCGCGCCGTCGCCGTCATCGGCGCGAGCCGATACCTCGGCGCCCATCTCGTAGGCGCTCTCCTGCGCGAGCCGGGCATCGAGAAGGTCGTCGCGATCGATTCGCGCAAGCCGTCCGCCCAGTTCCGTCGCCGCATGGGTGAGGCCGAATTCCTCCGTGTGGACCCGCAGTCCCCACGAATGCAGGGGCTGCTCCGCGAGGCGGGGGTGGACACAGTCGTGCACGTCGGGCTCGACAACAACGATTTCGCCCCGGGCGGCCGTGCGGCCGTCAAGGAGAGCAACATCATGGGCTCGATGCACGTGATGGCCGCGGTGGGCCGCGCGGATGAGGTCAAGCGCTTCGTGCTCCTCTCCTCGACGAGCGTGTACGGCTCGAGCGGCATGGATCCCGCGCGCTTCTCCGAGGACATGGCGGCGCGCCGCAATCCGGGTAGCGGCATCCCGCGGGACTACCTCTCGGTGGAGGGATACGCCCGAGGGCTCAACAGGAAGCGCCCGGACATCGAGGTCACGATCCTCCGGATCCCCGCGATCATCGGCCTGCCCGAGCCCACTGTCTTCGGCGAACTCATACAGCCGTCGCTGTCCCCGGTGCTCGCCGGTTACGACCCGCGCATCCAGCTCCTCCACCCGCAGGACGCGCTCGAGGCGCTCGTGCTCGCCACCCGCCGCGGGCCGGGCGGCACGTTCAATATCGCCGGGGACGGGATGGTCACCCTCTGCCAGGCGATCCGCCGTGCCGGGCACATCCCGGTGCCTGTGCTCGCTCCGCTGTTCCGCGTCGCTTCGGGCTTCTTTACCGGCGATGGGCTGCGCCGCATCGGCTCGGCGCAGCTTCAGTATCTGCGCCACGGGCGGGGAGTGGACACGCGCCGGATGCGCGAGGTGTTCGGTTTCGAGCCGAAGTACACCACGGACGAGGCTCTTGCGGCGTTCATCAAGGACGGCGGCATCGAGCCCATCGTTTCGGTGAAGTCAGCGCGCGCGGCCGTCAGGGCCGCGACGGTCGCGCTGCCGAGGGTTCTCCACCCCGCGGTCTTCGAGGGCGTCGATCGCGTTCTCGCCGAGCTAGCGGAGTCCGACACGGCGGGCCGGGAACCGGCGAAGGTCGAGCCGGGCAAGGTGGAGTCGGGCAAGGTCGAGCCGCCGAAGGCCGAGGCGGCTGTCGCGGGCGGCGCGGAGCGGAACGGCGCTGCCGCCCGGCGAGGCGGCGCTGGATCTGCTGCTAGCCCGGCCAAGCCGACCGCTGCCGCTACACCGCAAGCGGTGAAGCCGGCCGCGAGGACCGGCGGATCGGGAAGCGGGCGGGGGAATGCGAGGTCCGCCGTCACTGCTGGGGCGAAACCCGCAGCTGCCCGCACGGGCCAAGGCGGTGCTGCGGCGGGCACGAAGTGGCCGGCACCGAACCGCAACCCCGCCAAGGCGGCGGCGACTCGTGGCGCGCAGACGGCCGGCGCGAAAACAGCCGGTGCGAAGCCCACGGCTACGACGCGCACGGCGGGGACCACGGCCGCATCGCGGTCGAACGACATCGAGGAGGCGTAGAGCCATATGGCCGGACCGGAGTTCGATCTCGGGGCACGCAACGCCGACGAAGAGGTGCGCTGGAAGGTCGTGGGCGAATCGTTCACGGGAACCACGAGCCGCTCCGATGCCGCGGCGGGCGCCGTCGGGCAAACCCTGGAGCAGATCGTCTCGACCGCGAAGGAGGTCGGCCTGCACCTCGCCGACGTCCTCGCTCTGGACCCGAAGGCGGCCAGCGAGCTCATGGAGCCGATCCTGCGGGCCGTGGACAAGGCCGATGTCGCGCTCGCCACGGGCGAGGCGGTGTTGCTCAACAGCCTCGCAGAGGCTATCGCGCAGGTCGGCGAGGTACTCGCCACGCGGCTCACGGGCCGCTATGAGATCGACGATTTCGGCTTCGATGCGCACTTCCAGGAAAAGATCTGGCTGCCCATCTGGCGCCCGTTCTTCGAGAAGTGGTTCCGCGTCGAGGTGATCGGCGCCGAGCACATTCCGAGTGACGGCTCGGCCCTTATCGTCTCCAACCACGCCGGCGTCCTGCCGATGGACGGGATGATGACCATGGTCGCCGTCCACGACTACGCTGGCCGCAACCTCCGCATGCTCGCCGCGGACCTCGCCATGGGCATCCCCGTGGTCGCGCCGATCGCGCGCCGCGTCGGCGCGACTCTCGCCTCGGCCGCCGATGCCGAGGCGCTGCTCACGAGCAACGAGATCGTCGCCGTGTGGCCCGAGGGCTTCAAGGGCCTCGGAAAGCCGTTCGGGGACCGCTACCGGCTCCAGCGCTTCGGCCGCGGGGGGTTCGTCTCCACCGCGGTGGCCTCGGGCGCGCCGATCATCCCGCTGTCCGTCGTCGGGTCGGAGGAGATCTACCCGAAGATCGGCGAGGTTCCCGCGCTGGCCCGTCTACTCGGCCTGCCGTACATGCCGATCACACCGACGTTTCCGCTCATGGGCCTGCTCGGCGCGATGCCGCTGCCGACCAAGTGGATCATGGAGTTCGGCAAGCCCATCGAGACGGCGCAGTATGGACGCGACGCGGCGGACGATCCCATGATCGTCTTCGAGATCACCGACCAGGTGCGCGAGACCATCCAGAACACGCTGTACCGGAACCTCGCGCGGCGCGGAAGCGTCTTCTTCGGCTAGCGCCTGCGCCACACAGCGAAGGCCCCGCCGGCCGCCGCTGCGGCGGCGGTGCCCTGCAGGCCGATCTTCGCGGCCTTACGCATGGTCCGGTAGTCCTTGATCTGCCAGCCGTTCTTTCGCGCGGCGTCGCGCAGCTTCGAATCCGGGTTGACCGCCACCGGGTTGCCCACGAGCTCGAGCATCGGCAGGTCGTTCGAGGAATCCGAGTACGCGTAGCACTTCTCGAGGTCGAATTTCTTCTGCGCCGCGAGCTCGTCGACGGCATAGGCCTTGCCGGGGCCGTGCAGGATGTCGCCGACGAGACGGCCGGTGTACACACCGTCCACGTGCTCGGCGACCGTGCCCAGCGCGCCGGTCAACCCCAACCTGTCGGCGATGACGGCGGCCAGCTCGACCGGCGTGGCCGTCACGAGCCAGACCTGCTGTCCTGCATCGATGTGCATCTGCGCCAGGGCCTTGGTGCCGGGCCAGAACTTATCGGTGATCGATTCGTCGAAAATTTCCCTGCACAGCTCGTCCAGTTCGGCGGTGGAGCGCCCCTTGACGAAGCCGAGCGCCCGCTCGCGCCCGGAAGACACATCGGACATCGACTCCCGCCCCGAGACGCGGAATTTCGCCTGCTGCCACGCCATCCGCGCGAGATCGCCGGAGGTGAAGAACTTGTGCTTCGCCAGCCCGCGGGCGAGGAGGAGGACGGACGCGCCCTGGATCAGCGTGTTGTCGACGTCGAAGAACGCGGCCACTGTGGGGTCGGGCTCGACGACTTCCTTTTCTCTGATGACGTTCGGAGCTGTGGGGGGTGTAGCCGCCGACTCGGAGGAGCGCGACGTCTCGTCGCCAATTTCTGCTCTGGCGTCCGCTTCCGGCGCCGCGACGTCCCCCGGCTCTCCCGTGACGATCCCCGCGTGCTCGATATCCCGTGACGAGCGTTCCGGTGGGGTCTTGCCCTTCGCTGCGAAGCGCTTGGCCCGTGCGTCCTCGTCCGCCGTGCCGAAAGCCTCGACGTCCTCGGAGGAGCGCGCCTGCCGATCGACGCCCACCGCGGCGGCGGCCGAGGCCTTGCCTGCTTCCACCTGGCTCTTCTCGGAACCTCTGGGGAATGCTGCGCGGACCGCAAGGCCGAAGACCCGGGCCTTCGACGGGATCATCCGCCCCCAACCGCGGGGCATGTCCTCGTCAGACAAGACGGGTCTCCTTTGCGCTCGCGGATATGGAGGGCGCGGATTCGCGAGAGCTCCGCGCGATGCACCCATGATAGGCGACTTCGCTCCGGAAATGGCGCGAGCGCCGGAGCCGGGACGGGCGGGGGAAGTGTGAGACGAGCCTGTCGTGGGGCCGGAGCAGCCGCCCCGCGCAGCGCCGCCCTGGTCGGCCGTGGTGCACGATAGACAGCATGCGTATCGACACGAACTCCGGCGCCGGCGCGGCTCCCACGCACACCGTGATACTGCTGACAAGACCTGGTTGCGGCTCTTGCGTCCGCGTGCGAGAGCAGATCGCGCCCATGCTGGCCGAAGAGTCGGTCCCGCTCGAGGTAGTGGACGTCGAGAATGACGCCGAACTGCGGATGGAGTTCGGCGACCGCCTCCCCGTGGTCCTCCTCGACGGCGAGGAATACGCGGCCTGGGAGGTCGAGACCGAGGAGCTCCGCGCCGACGTCCGCAGCTAGGGACGGCGCCTGCTGCCGCAGACCCCGCAACTTTCGCAGTCGAAATGTCGTACCAGGTGGATAAATTCTCGCTCATGGAAACTGCGGACAAGTTCGACGAGGAACTCGACGCGGCGTGGTCGGCGTTTACCGCCGACTCGGCGCGTCTCATCGCTTCGATCGAGCGGGACGAGATGGCGATCTTCGAATTCGACATGCTTGGCGAGCGCGTGTCATCTGTCGTCGTCAACGAGCCTTTGGACGGGTTCTACCAAGTAGATCTGCTCTGGGAGGACGAAAGATGGCAACACGGCCTCGGGCGGCGTGAGGCCTACCTATTGATGTTCATCGGTTGGGACCCGCCCGAAGGCGGTTCGAGTGGAGTCCCACACTGGCACTATGGAGCGCCGGTCGGCGACGAGTTCGACCTGGCGGAGCTGATCAAGAAAACTCTCCGCTCGATTTTCGGAGTACCTCACCCAGTCTTCCTGAATCCGGATGATGTTCCACACGAGTCTCGACTGGTGGAAGGCGTGCGAAGCGAGCCGGCGGCGATCCATGCGAATTGCTTCTCGAGTCACGGCCAACTCGTGGATGCGGTCTGCCGAGCCGTAAGCGTCGAGATTCAGGATTTGGACCGAGGCTCTGACGTCTCGAGCTTCTCGGCATCAGGGCGTTCTGGATTGGCGATCAGACTGTCCGTTCTCGGGGTGGACTGCGTCGGTTTGTCCGCGAGTCTCGGCGAGTCACCGATTCCGCAGGCTCAGTGTCTTGAGGAGCTCGTAGAACACTTAGGGCGCTATGCGGATTGCGAGTTCACGTTCGAGGGCGGCGCACTCGTTGTAAGTTCGCTCTATCTGGCAAGCCCATTAGTCGTGTACCAATTCGCCCATTGGTTTGGAGAATTTGAATCTGCGGTATTCGGGGCTTCATGCCATCTGGACACCTTGCACGAAAAATCAATCACAGCACTCGGAAGGGGCGGGGAAGAAATGTCTGACCCAGTGGAGGAGCCCGTGGACGCCAAACAGCATTCGGACGAAGGGCGATTGCCGAACCGGTTTCCGCCCGGCGTAGCGGAGAAGCTTGGGACGTACGTCTACGCTTTGCGGGATCCTCGGACGTCGAAGATCTTCTATGTCGGCAAGGGGAATGGTGAACGGGTCTATCAGCATGTTTGGGCCGCTCGCGGAAATGCCTCTGCAGTTGATTCTCAAGAACTGGGCGAGATCGCAAGCCATGACGGGGCGGAGACGACGTCGAGGAAGAACGAGAAGATCAACGAAATCTATGACGCCGACAACGCGGTAGACCACGTGATCCTCCGACACCGAATCGAACCCGGCGAGAATCCGGATGATGAAGCGTTGGCCATCGAGCATGTGCTGATCCGTGCGTTGAGGGAGCACGAAGGCGGCGAGTTCCTCACGAACGTTGTCGAGGGACATAGCAAGACCGAGAACTCGTCCGCCCCTGTCGGCGAGCTCATCGCTCTGTATTCCGCTCGTCCGCTTCCGCGACCTCTGCCCGAGCGCGGCGGAATCGTCGTGATCAATCGAGCGTGGAATTGGCTCCTGTCAGGCAAAGAAGAGGACAGGAAAGGTCCCGATGGCATGCCGACTACCGAGGCGATTTTCGATGCGGCCAAGCAATATTGGAAAGTCGGCGCGGACACTCGGGAGTCGAAGGACGTGCCCATTTTCGTCGTAGCGGGCAACGTTGTGCGGGCGGTCTTCACAGCGCGTTCCTGGAAGAAGAAGCCGTACTCCAGGGGGCACAAGACGTCATGGGAGTTCGACGGGGAACCTACTGAGGAGTTTCGGGACTTCATCGGATGCGCCCTTACACCGGCCGATGTTGGTCGCACCTCTTGGCGACAGCACGGTTGGCACCCGATTCGCCCCGACGCCGTGTAGTCAGGGCCAGGGAATGGCGGTCGGAGCTGACTCAAGCCTTTGGGTGCCGGGGCTCTCATTCGTCGCTACGAGCCCGATACATCGATGGGTCGAAGTGGTGAAGTGCACAGGGACCTAGCGAGGAGTGGGCGGCCTACGCCGTCAGGACTGGGGCCAGTACTTGTCGCGCAGGAGACGCTTGTAGAGCTTGCCGGTCGCGTGCCGCGGTAGGGAATCGGCGAATTCGATCCGCTGGGGGCACTTGAATTTCGCGAGTCGTTCGTAGAGGTGGTCGAGGAGGGTGCGCTCGAGCTCGGGGCCGGGTTCAGCGCCCTTGGCAGGGACGACGACCGCGTGCACGGCCTCGCCGAGTTCATCGTCGGGGATGCCGAAGACCGCGGCGTCGGCGACGAGCGGGTCGACGATGAGCGCGTCCTCCGCCTCGCGCGGGTAGACGTTCACACCACCGCGGAGGATCAGGTCCGAGCGGCGGTCGGAGATATAGAGGTAGCCGTCCTCGTCGAGGTAGCCGATGTCTCCGACCGTGCTCCAGCCACGCTCGTCGTGCGACTCCGCGGTCTTCTCCGGCGCGTTCCTGTACTCGAACTCGGGGGAGTCCTCCGACCAGATCTGGCCGACCTCGCCGGTTGGCAGCTCCTCGCCCTCGGGGCCGAGGATGTGCGGGACGCCGACGATCGGCCGGCCCACGCTGCCCGGATGCTCGAGCCACTGGGACGAGGTGATGGAGGTGAAGAGGTAGCCCTCGGTCGCCGAATAATACTCCTCGATCACGGGGCCGAACCAGTCGATCATCGCGCGCTTCGCCTCGATGGGGCACGGAGCGGCGGCGTGGATGACACAGCGCAGCGAGTCGACGGCGTAGCGGCGGCGGACCTCTTCGGGCAGCTTGAGCATCCGCACGAACATCGCCGGCACCATCTGCGTGTGCGTGACCCGGTACTTCTCGACCAGCGCGAGGGCCTGCTCCGGATCGAAGTGCTCCATGATGATGCACGTTCCGCCGACGCGCTGCACCGCCATCGTGATGCGCAGCGGTGCGGCATGGAACAGCGGCGCAGGGGAGAGGTAAATGCTGTCCGCGGCGATGCCCCACAGCGAGTAAAAGATCGTATAGAACACCGGTGGGACACCGAGCGGTTCGAGCGGGAGCGGCGACATCACGCCCTTCGGCCGGCCCGTCGTCCCCGAGGAATAGAGGAAGTCGACGCCCTCGCGCTCGTCGACTTCCGTGTCGGCCGGGGTGGAGGCGAGGGCCGCCGTCAACGTTTCGAACCCCGCGGAGCGCGACGCCTCCGTCCCTACCCCCGCGATGGCGCGCACCGGCATGTCCGGCGCATCCGGCCCCATGACGCCGATGGCCGCGGAAGCGGTGTCCGCGAGGGCATCGGTGCAGAAGAAGGCGCGGGTGTCGGAATCGCCGAGGATGTACGCGACCTCCGGCGCGGTGAGCCGGGAGGAGATGGCGACGTAGCGCATGCCCGAGCGCTGCGCCGCCCACGCGACCTCGAGGAGCGCGCGATGGTTCTCCATGAAGATGGCGACGGTGTCGCCGTGGCGGAGTCCGCGCGACCAGAGCAGGCGAGAGATCGCGCGGGACGACTCGGTGAGTTCGCGGTACGTGACCTCCTCGCCGCTGCCGGCCATTACGAACGCGATGCGCTCCGGGTCTGTTTCTGCGATCGCATCGGGAAACATGCTGCTCATCGGCCAACTCCAGTGATGGTAGTCCGCAGGGGTAAGGCCGAATGTATCAAATATGTGATACCGATCACAGGGCCTTTCGGGGCTCCGGAGGTGCCGGGAGTTCCCGAGCGTGTGCCGCCGCGCGGCGGCGGATCCCAGCGGGCGCCGCGCGGCGGCGCCCCGGACGGCGCTACTACGCCGCCATGCCGAGGATCACGTTGACCACCACGAGCGCGCCACCCAGGTAGACGAGCAGGGCGCGCGGCACGGCGGTGCGAGTGGCGGTGCGGCCGTTCGCCGTCAGGGGAGACGAGCCGTCCACCCCCGCTCGGCGCTGCCCCGCGGTCGCCACCTCGAACAGCGCGACGACCGCGAGCCCGACCAAGATCTTGAACCCGAACAGCATGTGATCGAGCTCGCCGGCATCGGGGTCGGAGGTGAGATACGCGTAGAACGCGATCCCGATGATCAGCTGAAGACGAGCGCCCCACAGCATGATCGGGTTCGACGCGCCGCGGTTGTAAGCGGCGACGAAGAAGCCCCCGAGTACGGCGGCGAGACCGAGGAGATGACAGAACAACAGGAGATCGAAGATGGGGCCCATGTCGGGTGAGTCTAGGCGACGCCGCAGGTGAGGGCCTATTCCGCAAAGAAGCGGCGGGGGGACTAGCCCAATGCAAGGCGGAGCGCAAACCCATACCAAGTGCCGCTTCTGCGTTTGGTTTCGGGGTGTGGCTGGGGTTAACGTGTTCGAAGAACAAGGCGACGAGAGCGCGGCTCGCAGGCGCCACCGGAGGGACTCCCCGAGTCCGTCTATCCGGTGTCTGCTAATGGGTGGTGTTCTTGTTGGTGGCGTGTCCGGCGCGGCCTACTGGATGCACACCACATGCGTTGGCGTAACCAAAGGAGACGGTCGCACGTGAAGTTCGGGCAGAATCTGCCGCGCGGCAGCAAGCAGCGCGCAGGACACCGTGCCCCTTCCGGTGTCGGTATCGCCGGGAGATTCGTTACCGGCGAGGCTCCCGCGCCGTCTCCTGTTCCCAGTTTCGCACGCGACACTTTCGCGTCCGCGTCCGGCCCCACCGGCCCCTCGTCCACCCCCGCGCGCATGGGGGCGAGCGCGTGAGCGGCAGCGTGCTCGTCGTCGGGATGTCCTACAGCTCGGCCAGCGTCGCGATCCTCGAGCGTGTCTCGGTCGCGGACTCCGAACGGGACGGAGTGACGGCGCAGCTCCTCGAATCCCCTTCCGTCCGGGAAGCGATGCTCGTCTCGACCTGTAACCGCGTCGAGGTCTACGCCGAGGTCGAGGCCTTCCACCCGGCCCTGGAACACATCACGGCCGCGCTGGCATCGCAGGCCGGCCTCTCGGTCGACGCCATCGCGGATGCCGTCTACGTCCGGTACGCGCAGTCGGCGGCCGAGCACATCTTCAACGTCGCCTCCGGGCTCGATTCCCTCGTGGTCGGCGAGCAACAGATCATCGGGCAGATCCGCACCGCGTACCAGGCGGCCGCCGAATCCGGCGCCGCGGGAACCACGCTGCACCGACTCGCCCAGCGGGCGCTGCACGTGGGCAAGCGCGTGCACACCGAGACGGCGATCGACTCCGCCGGCGCCTCGATGGTCACGCTCGCGCTCGGCCGCGCCGCCGAGGCGCTCGGTTCCGTCGGCCCGGCGCCCCTCGGCGCCGAGGGATCCGACATGGAGGCGCTCGCTCTCGGCGGGCGGACGGCCGCCGTCATCG
>NZ_DAINST010000024.1:11781-33663 GCF_036741115.1 Dietzia sp. | reverse complement strand
GTCGCGCCAGGCATGCGGGTGCAGGTCACCGGGCCCGGCGGGCGCGTCCGGATCGTCGAGATCGTCCGGGTCATCGCCAAGCGAGTCGGGGCACCCGAGGCCGTGAAGTGCTACGTCGATCATTCGCCTCCGCCGCCACCACGCGAGATCCTCGCCTCGATCCCGCGGCGCGACAGGGGAGCGGGGCGCCCCACCAAGAGGGAGCGCCGGGAGATCGACAGGCTCCGGGGACGAGATAGTCGCTAGCCGCCGTATCGGCCCGAGCGGATCCTTTTCGCACGCGATTCCCGCGTGGTACCAAAGGACGATCCGCCGGAGCACATGTGCGAATATCCTGGCGGCGATGCCCAACAGGAACGCGTTTGCCGCCGGGCCCGGGACCGTGCGCGACAGGAGACCCCTCAACCACTGGCCGCAGGCCCGAGTGGCGCCGCCGTGGCGCGATAGGGGGACATGGGTCCAGTTCGTCGTGCAATCGGTCTTCTTCTTCGGCATTGCGGCCATGTCGATCAATGTCGTGACGATGAGACCGCTCACGGCGACGGTCGCCGAGTATCTCGGCTACGCCATCGCCTTCGTCGCCCTCCTGATCCAGCGTTACGTGACAGAACGAGGGATCGCGCTGGTGGCGATCGGCCTCGCCCTCGTACTCGTCGCCATGTTCGTAGCGTCGCCGGACAGCGGGGGCCCGCCGCCGGGCCTCGCATATGGGATCGTCGCCTACGAGGCGTGGTACATCAGCGCGTATTCGAAGAGATACCCGCAGTGGCTTTCTCTGCTTGTGGTCTGTTCGATCGCCGCGGCCGTCTATTACATATTGACGTATCCCAACGAAGCCGATTTCAGGCAGAACGTGGTTCAGTCCACGACTGCCGTCGTCCTCACCCTCGTCACGATAGGCCTGGGCTGGCAGCTCGGCCTGGGCGTCCGCCGCCGCGTGGAGGAGGTCACCGAACTCGCTGCCAGGGCGGAGCTCGCGGCGCTGGCCGAGCGAACCCGCATCGCGCGAGAGATGCACGACATCGTCGCCCATTCCCTGACGGTGGTCATCGCGCAGTCCGACGGCGGCCGGTACGCGGCCCGCAAGGACCCGGACAAGGCCGTCGAGGCACTCGAGACGATCGGCGCCACGGGCCGCGAGGCACTCATGCAGATGCGGGGGCTGCTGTCCGTGCTCCGGGAGGGCGAAGCGCGGAGCCTCGACTCGACCCCGGGACTCTCCGGACTGCCGGCCCTCGTCGCCGGAGCCGAACGCGATGGCCTCCGCGTCGACTTCGATCAGGTCGGGGAGGCGCGTCCGGTCCGCGAGGCCACCGGTCTCGCGGTGTATCGGATCGTGCAGGAATCGCTCACCAACGTGCTCAAACACGCGGGGCGCACCGACGCGCTCGTGAGGCTCGTGTGGAAGGGAGACACCCTCGGCGTCTCGGTGGACAATGCTCCGGGGCGCGGTCTCGTCGAGTCGGACGCGTCGAACGAGCCGGGGCGGGGCCTGGCGGGCATCGCCGAGCGCTCAAAGGTCCTCGGCGGTTCGGCGAGCTGGGGAGAATCGACGAGATTCCCCGGAGGGTTCGCAGTCGAAGTGGAGGTACCGGCATGAGCGGAGACACGTCGAGGATCACCGTGGGCCTGGCAGACGACCAGTCCCTGGTCCGCGCGGGCTTCGCGATGGTCCTCGACTCGCAGGACGATATCGCGGTCCTGTGGCAGGCGGCGAACGGGCGAGAGGCAGTGGAATCGGCGCGGCGGGAGCCTGTCGACGTCGTGCTCATGGACATCCAGATGCCCGAGCTCAACGGGATCGACGCGACGCGCGAGATCGTGGCGTCGGGCACAGAGACGAAAGTCGTCGTGCTCACCACGTTCGACGACGACGAGTACGTTCTCGGCGCGATCGCCGCGGGGGCTAGCGGCTTCCTCCTCAAGGACACCGATCCCGAGGACCTCCTGTCCGCGGTGCGCACCGTGGGCGAGTCGGCCGCGGTGATCTCCCCGCGCGCCACCGCGAGCTTGCTCCGGCGAGTCCGCGAGTCGCTCGCCTATTCGGGCGCCCGCGAGGAAGCGGGTGCCGACGCCGGGCCGAAGGCCGAAATCGAGGGCGACGCCCGTGACCACGACCATGCCCACGGCCACTCCGAATCGAGCGAGCCGAATGACACCCGCTCGCGGCCCCGACTCCCGGAGCTCCCGGAACCGCTCACCGAGCGGGAGATCGAGATCCTCGAACTCATCGCCGTCGGGCGCTCCAACACCGAAATCGCCGCCGACCTCTACCTCTCGCTGTCGACCGTCAAGACCCACGTGGGCCGGGTCCTCGCCAAGACCGGCTCGCGTGATCGCGTACACGCCGTGCTGTGGGCATTCCGCCACGGGCTCGTCGGATCCGGGGACCTCCTGGGCTGAACATCCGACTCGGGTACGCTAGCAGGGAAAAGACACGGGGTGCCCCTCGAACGAGGAGCTGAGATCACACCCGTCGAACCTGCTCTTGCCAGTACGAGCGAAGGGATGTCTATGGATTCGTCGACGCCGCCTGCCGTCGAGCTCCGGTCCGCGAGCTTTGCCTTTCCCGGCGCCGCCGAGGTCCTCTCGGAAGTCGATCTCCGTGCCGTGCCGGGCGAGCACATCGCCGTCATCGGCCGCTCCGGCTGCGGTAAATCCACGCTCCTCTCGCTCATCGCGGGCCTCGCCGAGCCCACGGCGGGGAAGGCGCTCGCCGGCGGCGGAAGCGGCGTCGACGAGAGGCTCGCGGCGTGTGCTCTCGTGCCGCAGGGCGACAGCCTCTTGCCCTGGCTCTCACTGGAGGACAACGTCGCCCTGCCGCTGCGCAATGCCGGCACCGGCCGAAGGCACGCGCGCCTGCGGGCACGTGAGGTCCTCGCGGAGTGGGGGCTCTCAGAGCAGGCGCGCTCGCGGCCGGCGGCGCTCAGCGGCGGCATGCGCCAACGCGGCGCCGTGGCGAGGGCGCTGCTCGCCGAGAAACCCATCCTCCTCGCCGACGAGCCGCTCGGGGCCCTCGATGCGCTCACCCGCGCCGATCTCCAGGGCTGGATCGCCCGCTCTCTCGAGGCCTCGAAGCGAACTCTCGTCCTGGTCACCCACGACGTAGAGGAGGCTCTACTCCTGTCGAGTCGGGTCGTCGTCCTCGCCCCGCGGGGCGAAGAGGGCGCGGCGGGCCCGGCCACCGTCGTCGCCGAGCAGGCGGGCTGGTTCGCCGATTTTCGCGGCGGCACGGGGCGCACCGAGCTCACTGCCGATCCCGCGTTCGCGCGGGCACGGGCGGCGCTCACCCGCCGACTCTCCGGCTGCGCCGAGGGGGCGGCGGCGTGAGCGCCCGTCTCCGCCGGGCGTTCTCTTCCGCGTGGCCCCCCGGCGTCACGGTCCTCGTGCTCCTCGCACTGTGGTGGTTCGTGACGGCGAACGCCAGGGTCCCCGAATACGTCCTGCCCGCGCCGCCCGCCGTGATCGAATCGCTGGTGTCGACGTGGCCGTCCCGGCTGGGTCCGGCCTTCGCCGTCACAGCCGGGGAGACGCTCCTCGGCCTCGCGGCAGGCCTGGCGCTCGCCCTCGTCGTGGTCGTCGCGGCCGGCCTCGTGCCCGTCGTGGAGCGCGCGCTGTCGCCGCTGCTCATCGCCTCCCAGGCGATTCCCGTGATCGTCATCGGACCGTTGCTCACCATCGCCCTCGGATACGGCATCGCGTCGAAGGTCATCGTCGTCGCGCTGCTGTGCTTCTTCCCCGTGGCGCTCAACCTGCTATCCGGAATCCGCTCTGTTTCGCTCGCGACGATCGGCACGATGCGCACGCTCAATGCCGACTCGCGCGCCGCGCTGTTCTGGCGCGTCCGGCTGCCACACGCGATCCCGCGCGGCTTCGCGGGCCTGCGCATCTCGGTGACATTCGCTCCGGTCGCCGCAGTGTTCGCCGAGTACTCGGGTGCGACGGACGGCATCGGCTTCCTCATGCTCCAGGCCGTCCCGCGGATGCAGACGCCGTTCGTGTTCGCGCAGGTCCTCGTGCTCACGGCGATGGCCGCCGCGCTGTTCGGCGCCACGGTGCTCGCCGAGCGGATCGCCTGCCCATGGGCACGAGAGGCGGGCGCGGCATGACCGGAAACGACACGAGGCCTCGTGCAGCAGATCTCCGCATCATTCGAACACCGACCACGAGGAGCATCCCGTGACCGACAACAGCATCACCTCCCGCAAGCGCCGTACACCCCGAGCAGCGCTCGCCGCCATCGCAGCGGTGCTCGTTCCCGCGCTCGCGATCTCGGCGTGCGACAGCTCCGACGGGGGATCCGACGGCTCGGGCGCGGGGGACGCGCAGTCGGTCTCCCTGTTGCTCGACTGGGCGCCGAACCCGGACCACGCCTCGCTCTACACGGCGAAGGCATCGGGCGCGTACGAGGAGCAGGGGCTCGACGTGGACTTCGCCACCCCGGCCAACACCGCGGACGCTGCGCGGGAGGTGTCGCTCGGGCGATCGGACCTCGCGATCAGCTACGAGCCCGATGTGATCATCGACCGCGCGCAGGGACTCGACGTCGTCTCCGTTGCCGCGCTCATCCCCACGGCGATCACCTCGCTCATCGCGAAGAAGGACTCGGGGATCAGCTCGGCGAAGGACCTCGCGGGTAAGACCGTCGGCACCTCGGGCCTCGCCTCACAGGATCCCACCCTCGACTTCATCGCCCGAAAGGCCGGGATCGACCCGTCCTCCGTGGAGAAGCCGAATATCCAGCAGAACCTCGAACAGGCGCTGCTCACGGATCAGGTCGACGCGATCTTCGGTGCCTACGCGAACATCGAGGGAGTGGAGCTCTCGCAGCGCGCCGCGATCACCACCCTCACCGCTACCGAAATGGGCGTCCCCGACTACGCGGAGCTCGTCGTCATAGCCAATCCCAAGCGTCTTGCCGACGATCCCGCCTACGCCGAGCGGGTGCGGAAGTTCCTCTCCGGCACCGCTGAGGGCCAGCGCACCGCTAAGACCGACGCGCAGCAGGCCGTCGACGCCCTCGCGCCGGAGACCGAGGGATCGTACGACGAAGAGACGCTCAAGACGATGGTCGACGCCACTCTCGCGCTGCTTCCCGACGGCGGATTCGTGCCCCAGAAGCCCGAGGACTGGGCCGAGTACGCGACGTGGATGCACGACAACGGACTGCTCGACGTCGATGTCGACGGCGCCCATGCGACGACGAACGACTACCTGCCGACATAGGCCGAGCGGCCGCGGGCGATTCCCGCCCACATCGATCCCTTCGTCCGTGCCGTGCCGTGCCGGAGCCCGAGCGCACGGGCTTCATAGAGGCGCCCGGCGCCCGGTAGTACCCAGGGCCCATCGGCGGCGCGGGAGCCGGGCGCGAACATGGTCCGCTGGTCCGATGTGCCGAACACGGCGCTCGACCAGCATGGATCACATGATCACAGTCGAACGCCTCAGCAAGAGATACGGATCCAACTCTGCGATCGAGGACCTCACGTTCACGGTCCCCGATGCCGCCGTCACAGGCTTCCTCGGCCCGAACGGCTCCGGGAAATCGACCACCATGCGATGCATCCTCGGCCTTGATTCGCCCACCTCCGGGCGCGCCGCCTTCGACGGCGAGGAGTTCGCCGGGCTGCCGCACAAGGCGTCGGTCGCCGGCGCTCTGCTCGACGCCTCGTGGTTCACCCCCGAGCGCAGCGGAAGGGGCCACCTCCGCGTGCTCGCGGCGGGGGCGGGGCTGCCCGCGTCCCGAGTCGACGCGTGCCTCGAGCTCGTCGGCCTTTCCGAGGCGGCGGGGAAGAAGGTCGCCGGCTACTCGTTGGGGATGAAGCAGCGGCTCGGCATCGCCGCGGCCATGCTCGGCGAGCCCAAGCACCTCATTCTCGACGAGCCGGTCAACGGCCTCGACCCCGAGGGCGTGAGCTGGATGCGCCGCACCATCAGGCGGCTTGCGTCGGACGGCTGCGCCGTTCTCGTCTCCTCGCACCTGCTCAGCGAAATGCAGCTCACCGCCGACCGCCTTGTGGTGATAGGCCGGGGCACGATGATCGGGGAGTACGGGCTCGACGAGTTCCTCGCGGGCAGCTCGCGCGTGATCGTCGAGTCCTCCGACAACGACCATCTTCTTCGCATCCTCCGCGGGATCGGGCTCGAAGGCGAGCCGGCGGACACTTCCCGGCTCGCCATCGCCATCCCCACCGACATCTCCGAGCGCGAGATCCGCGAAATGATCGCGCAGACCGCTCTCCGCGAATCGCTCTCGCTCACCCACATCGCGACGGAATCGCAGAACCTCGAGGACCGCTACCTCGCCGCCACCGCGGATAGCCAGGAATACCGCAGCGCTGCGCCGGTCCACACAGAACAGGGAGTCCACTGATGCTCGACGCACTTCGATCCGAGATCCTCAAGCTATCGACCCTCCGGAGCACCGCCTTGTACGCCGTGCTCCTGCTCGGCAGCCTCTTCGGCCCCATCGTCCTCATCGGCCTCGCCTCCGGAGACTCCTTCTCCGGCGAGCCGCAGCGGTGGAGCGATCTCTATGCCGGGTTCTTCATCTTCCTCGCTATCTCCGTCGCATTGTGTGCTTCGCGCACCACCTCCGACATCAAGAATCGGATGACGGCGCAGGCCTTTCTCACTCAGGAGGGGCGCTGGCAGTCGCTGGTGGCGAAAGTATTGGTGTTCACGGTGTTCGTGTCCGTCTGTTTCCTCGCGGGAACCGTGCTCATCTGGCTCTCTGTGGCGGCCTTCGGCGGCAGCATCGACACCGGCGATGTCGCCGCGCCGATCCTTGCGCGCCTCGCCCTCGTGGTCACCATCGCCATCGCGAGCGTCGGATTCGGCGCGCTCGTGCGCAGCACCATCACGGCCGTCGCCTTGCCGCTTGTGTGGCTACTCGTCGGCGAGCAGCTCATCACGATGGCGGCGGGGAAAATTTCGCTGTTCCGCCCGCTCGAGGACGTGCTGCTATCGACGAGCATGCAGCACCTCGACCAGGGCGACGCGGTGGCCGGCTCGATCGCCGTCCTCGTCGGATGGATCGCGGTGTTCGGCGTCGCGGGGCTCGCGAGCAATCAGCTCCGCGACGTGCGCTGACGCCGCCTCGCGGCGCCGGTTCGCCGACGCGCGGATGCAGCACGGCGAACGCGGGACGGCTAGGTGCGCACGAGGATGATCACCGGGAACTCGGCGAGCAGCGAAGTGCCGAGCGACCCGGTGATCGTCGCCGCATCGTCGTCCGTGTCCGCGCCTCCGCGCACGACCTCGCGGCCGCCGAGCTCGATCCGCCACTCGCCATCGGGAAGCGCGATCCGAGTATCCGGCGCCCATGCCTCGACCCCGCGGTGGCGCAGCCGGGCGACGAGCACGACTTGCGGCGAAGCCGAACCGCCGGCGCCTCGGCGTAGCCCGCGGGAGAAGGCGAGCACCTTTCCCTCGCCCGCTCCCGACACGGGGAGGGGGAGATAGTCGCCGTCGGTGAAGACCTCGGGAAAGCGGCGCCGCAGACCGAGGCACGCGCGCACGAGCTCGGTCTTGGGGTGTCCGGGGATTCCGCCGTCAAACGAGACGGGCCCGAGGTTGTCGGGGGCTGCCAAGGAGTCTTCCCATAGCTCGCTGCCCTGGTAGAGCTCGGGGACGCCGGGCGCGAGGAGGCCGATCGCCTTGGCCGAGAGCGAGGCGCCGCGGCCCGCGGGAGCGACGAGCCCGACGAAGGCGTCGAGTCGCCGCGGCTTGGCCAACAAACCGTCGATCCACTCGGCGACGGCCGCCTCGAACGCTGCATCCGGCGCCGCCTGGCTCGTGTGTACCCCGGCGGAACGGCAGGCCCGCCGCGCGTGCGCGTGCAGGCGGTCGCGGAGCTCTGAGCGGGCGGACTCGTCGAGAGAATCGAGCCCGGCCGCGGGCCATACGCCCACGATGTCCTGGAGGAGCACGTACCCCGCATCGCGCGCCGGGGGAGAATGCCTGGCGCGCAGGTTCTCCGCGAACGCTGCCCATTCCTCGGCGAATTCCGTGAGCGCGAGGAGTCGTGCGCGCACGTCCTCGCCGCGGTGGGTGGCGTGCGAGCCCAGTGTGGTCACCGAATACGGGCTCATGACGGCGCGCGCCGCCATTGCCGTGTGGAAAGCCGGCACGCCGAGTGCCCAGCCCTCGGGGTCCACGCCGAGCTCGCCGAGCGCCGCGAGCCGACCGATCCGGTAGAGGCGGCAGCCGGCGTCCGCCATCGCCGTGGCGGCCGCCGTGAGTTGTGCCAGGCGGGCCGTGGCCTCTGCGGAGCGCGCGATGGTGACGGCGAGATCCGCGAACGCCCCGGCGAGCTCCGGTGCTCGGGCCTCTGCTTCGGCGAAGGCGAAGGGAAGTACCTGGCGGAGGACTGGGTAGTCGGTGCGGTACACGGGCGTCGCTGCGACGAGCTCGGCGATGGCGGCGACGAGGTTCGCGGAGCTGTGTCCATCGGGATCGACGGGGTCGTCTGCCGCTGCGCCGCCGATGGACTCGACCTCGGCGATGCACATGCGTGCGAGCGCCCCGGCCTCCGGGGCGAGTGCACCGAGGACCTGGGTCCGTTTGAGCTCGGCCGCCTCGGCGATTTCGCCGACGTGGCGCCGCGCGAGCTCGGCGAAGGTGCCCTCGGCGCCGGGATCGAGGAAGAGGTTGGCGATGAGAGCGAGGGCGTCGTATCCGGAGGTGCCCTGGACGGGCAGGGACGGATCGAGGACCTCTACGGGACCGAGGACCTTGTCGAGCACGATCCAGCGGTCCGCACCGGCGAGCTCGCGCAGCCTCTGCGCGTAGTCGGAGGGCGAGGCGAGGGTGTCGGCGTCCGCGATGACGAAACCGTCGACGAGGTCCTCGCGCACGAGCTTGGCCACGCCCCTGTGCGTGCGCTCGAAGACCTTCTCGTCGTCCTGCCTGAGATAGGCGCGGGCGGGGTCGGCATGTACGCGGCGGTAGCCTAGTCGGGGCGCGTTCTGGCTGGTTTGATCCGCCGGGTGTGTCGCGAGTCCGGGCGCTCCGGGCACCGTGAGCCGGTAGAACTGCCGCTCGTGGATCTCCTCGGGTGTGCCCTCGCTCGTGCCCTCGGCGATGGGGAAGACAGCGTCCCCGGCGCGGAGCACCTGCTCGCCGTCGATCCCGTCGATTTCGAGTTCGAAGTCGCGACGGGGCCCGGGGTTACCACTCGCGGCGGTCGGGAGGGGAATGTCGATCCGGCCGCCCTCGGCGGTGGCATCGGCAAGGGGAAAGAAATCGAAGAACGGGAAATACTCGGAGTCGGCGCCGCGGGCGAGAACGTCCCACCATTTCGCGTTCGCCCGCGCATCGGCGACGTCGAGGTGCCCGGGAACGATTTCGACAACGAGCCCGAGCCCGGCGATTTTCGCCGCCACACGGAGTGATCGCAAGCCCTCCGGTCCGCCCAGTCCCTCGGAGATGGTGTCCGTATCCGCGACCGCCGTGCCATCCGACACCCCGGGCCGAGCTGTGAAGACGGGGGAGAGGAAGAGAGCGCCGACACCGAGCTCTGCGAGCGCGGGCAGCGCCTCCTCGATATCGGCGAAGGTGAACCCACGATGCTGGGACTGATGCTCTCCTCGGCTTTCGCCGTGATCGCTGTCCGGGGTGCGGAGTTGAATGCGGTAGGTGCTCGCTGGTACGCGCATGCGGGGCGGGCCTTCCGGGTGGACTCTGGGGCAGCTGCGTTGGTCGACGGACTCCACCGACGCCGTGCGCCGCGGATTTCGTACGCGCCGCAGACCCCGAAGATGCTGCACAGCCGCGGGGAGAGGGCGCCCTTACTGTGCCCAGCGTAGTGGGCCGCGCCCGATTCCGCCCTGGACCGGCGGCCCGCCGGCTAACCGCCGTCGATCACCACCAGCCGGTGGCGGCGCTCATCTGGTTCTCGAACTCGTTGCGCAGCGAACGCACGAACGTCGCGGAGAGGTGATGGGAGTCGTGGTAGACGATGACGTTGCCGATGGCGGCGGGGCAGTACACCGCGTCGCACACGGCATTGGAGAAGTCGAGCAGGTGCACCGAGGGCATGCCCGCGGATGCGACGATCGCGGGGTTCTCCGGGGATAGCGAGGCGTCACGCGGCATGCCGCAGGAGATCGGATCGGTGTCGGACTCGCCTAGGCACTCGCCGGCGCGCACCGGCCCCTCGCCGTGGTCGATCCACGGCGTATCGCGGATCGCGAGCGTCTGCAGGCCGTGATCGGCGAAGAACTTCCACAGGTCGACGTACTGTTGCGGAGTGTGGTCCGGCGCGGTCTGGCCGCCCGGGCGCGTCGCGGTCGTCGCCACGAAATCCGGGTTGAGCCCGACGATCGTTTCGAGCGCGGCGCGCGTCCACTCGACGCAACCGGCGTACATCGACTCCTCGTCGGAAATCGTCCCGTCGAGAGAGAGCGGGCAGCCCATCTTGAGCACGGTGACGACGCGGAAGCCGCGCTCCTTGCCGATCTCGTCGAACGCCGTCAGCCAGTGTTCGGAGTGCGATCCGCCGACGAGAGCCACGGTCTTGTCGGCTTCGGGGTCGCCGTAGACGCAGGTGGTGACGTCGACGGTGTCGAAGTCCGAGATGCAGCCGTCCCACGTCGAAGTGGGGAGATCGCTGCCCACCTGGATTGGCGAGGGGAAGAGGTCGCCGCCCTCCGGCGTGACACCCTCGAGGAACTCGCGGGCACCCGGGTGATCCGGATCGGTGAGCGGGTCGACGAGCGGTACGTCCTCGCGGCTCGATGCGGTGGCCACCCAGTACGTCTGGGTACCGGCCACGAAAAGCGCACATACGATGACGACGCACAGCGAGCCCACCAGGAGGAAGCGGTCCGCGAGGCTCTTTCGCCCCTTGCCGTCGTTCTTCGCGGAGGCGCTTCCCTTTTCGGTGTTGCCCTTGTCGGCGTCGTTCTCGCCGCCGCCCACTGCGGTTGCGCGCTTCTCGGCGCGTTTTTCTTCCCGCTTTTCTGCGCGGAGCTGCCGCTTGGACTTCTCGGTCGTCGGCTTCTCGCCGGAGTCGTCGCCGTCCTCCGGGAAGTGGACGGCCCTTTCTTTGATGAGCGGGCTAGTCGCGGCAACGGCCGCAGTGGCGCCGGTGGCAGCCACGCCAGTGGCAGAGGCGGCCGCGGCGACGGACGTCCCGCTCTTTCCGTCTTTCCCGGCCTTCGTAGTCGCCTCGGACGAGTCGGCGTCCTCGGCCGCAGAGTCCTTGTCGGCGGCGTTGTCGACCGCCTTGTCGGAATCGGCATCGGCCTTGGCGATCTCGTCGCCGGCCCCGTCGACCCCGGCGGTGGCCGTGTCTGCGGCCGGATCGTAGGCGCCGGACTTGCCGCCGCGCTGGACCCGACTCTTCATCCGCAGCGGGCGCTCGATGTAGCGCTCGGAGACCCACGCGAGGCACAGCGAGATGAGGATGATGGCCAGGCCCGATACGATCCCGGCGTGCTTCTCCCGTGAGATGCCGAGGTACATGATGAGCAGCGGCCAGTGCCACACGTAGAGCGAGTAGCCCAGGTCACCGAGGCGACGCATCGGCTTGGTCGCGAGGAGCCACGGGATCGGCTCGGTGTACCACTTCGCGGTCTTGTCCTCGGGCACGCGGCCCGCGACGACGATGAGCAGTGCGCCGCCCACCGGGTACCACGCGGCCCACGAGGGGAAGTGCTGGGCGCCGTCGAAGATCAGGCCGCAGGAGACGATCATCGCCAGCCCGGCGATGGTGGCGATCTGGCGCAGGAACCACGGCACGACGATGCTCGTCGCGACGATGGCGAGGAGGCCGCCGAGGAACAGCTCCCACAGGCGGGCGCCGGTGTCGTAGTAGTTCCACGGCTGGTTGGTCTCGTAGCCGGTCGAGGCGCGCCACATCGACCAGGCGATCACTGCGGCGAAGAGCACGGCGTAGAGCCACTTGGACGGCGTCTTCTTGGCGAGCCGCAGGATGGCGGCGATGCCGAGGACCAGGGCGAGGGCGATGAGATAGAACTGGCCCTGGACCGACATAGACCACAGGTGTTGCAGCGGCGAGATCGAGGCGTCCGCGGCCGCGTAGTCCTGGCTGGTCATCGCCAGTTCCCAGTTCTGGTAATAGAGCAGCGAGGCCTGGGCCTGGGAGAAGACATCGGTCCACGTGGCCTGCGGCCGCAGCAGCATCGTGAGGGCGACGGTCGCGGCCACGGCCACGATCAGCGCGGGCCACAGGCGGCGGAGGAGCCGCAGGATGTTCTGCACGGGGGACAGGTTGGAGCCCGGCCGTGTCGCGTTGCGTACCAGCGAGCCGAGGAAGAAGAACCCCGAGAGCGCGAGGAACACGTCCACGCCGCCGGACACCCTGCCCATCCACACGTGGAAGAAGACCACGAAAGCGATGGCGATGCCCCGCAGGCCGTCCAGGTCCGGACGGTAGTTGACCTTGGTCGCCTCCGCCTTGGCGGGGGTGGGGGAGACATCGCTTTTCGAGGTCTTAGAGGACACGAGAAACTATTACCTCCGGAGGTCCTGCGGACGCGGCCGATTGCGGACGCGGCGGAAGTGATCCGCGCCGTACCTCGGAATCCATGCCCAGCCACGGGCTGGGTCCCATCCCTCGCGGGGGCGGGATCCCGGCAAGGTACGGTGCCAATCATGAGCGGACACAACATACCCGCCGGAGGCGTCCCGGCGGAAACCGCAGTCGGTGGCGCGTCGCATTCCGCACCCGCCGCGGTCGGCGCAGAATCGCCGGGGCGCACCGCATTCGGGGTGGGGCAGTCGGTGCGGAACGCCGGCCGGGGCAGTGCCGGCGAAGCCTGCGAAACCGCCGGGACGTTCCCGCCCATGTCCGCGGCAGAACTCTCCGCCTTCGACTCCGAGCACGTCTGGCATCCCTACGGCGCATTCCCACCGAGCACTGAGCCGCTGCTCGTCGAGTCCGCGAGCGGCGTGCGGCTACGGCTGGCCGACGGGAGGGAGCTCATCGACGGGATGAGCTCGTGGTGGGCGGCCATCCACGGCTACCGCCACCCTCGCCTCGATGCCGCGCTCGCCGAACAGTCGGCGCGCATGAGCCACGTGATGTTCGGCGGCCTCACCCACGCGCCCGCGATCGAGCTCTCCCGCCGCCTGGTCTCGCTCACACCGGCAGGGCTCGAGAAGGTGTTCCTCGCGGACTCCGGATCGGTGGCGGTCGAGGTCGCGCTCAAGATGGCGGTGCAGTGGCAGCGATCCCGCGGCCTTGCCGGACGGAGCCAGATCCTTACGTGGCGCGGCGGCTACCACGGCGACACCCTCAACCCGATGAGCGTCTGCGACCCCGACGGCGGGATGCACGCGATGTGGACCGCCCTCCTCCCACAGCAGCACTTCGTCCCCGCACCGCCGGTGGAGTTCGACGAGACCTACGCACAGGTCCTCCGAGAGGAGGTCCGGGCCCATGCGGACGAGCTCGCAGCCGTCATCGTTGAGCCGCTCGTCCAGGGCGCGGGAGGGATGCGCTTCCACGATGCCGCGTACCTGCGGGTGCTCCGCGAGGAGTGCGACCGCGCGGGAATCGCGCTGATTTTCGACGAGATCGCCTCGGCGTTCGGCCGCATCGGTGGCTTGACCGCCGCGGAGATCGCCGGGGTCGAACCGGACATCATGTGCCTCGGCAAGGCGATCACGGGCGGGTATATGACCCTCGCCGCGACGCTCACCACCGATCGCATCGCCTCCGAGATCTCCGCGGGAGAGGCGGGCGGTCTCGCCCACGGCCCGACCTTCATGGGCAACCCGCTCGCGTGCGCCGTCGGCTGTGCCTCGCTCGACATCCTCGCCGAGGGCGCGTGGCGCACCCAGGTCCCGCGGATCGAAGCGGAGCTCCGCGAGGGCCTCGCGCTCGCCGCCGAGCTGCCCGGGGTGCGCGACGTCCGCGTCCGCGGCGCCGTCGGGGTCGTCGAGCTCGACCGTCCGGTGCCGATGCAGGAGGCCACGGACGCTCTCGTCGCGCGCGGCGTCTGGTTGCGTCCGTTCCGGAACCTCATCTATACGATGCCGCCCTTCGTCTCGTCGAGCGAGGACATCGCGGCCATCTGTGCGGCAGCGGTCGACGCGGCGCGGGTCTCCACGCGAGACACGCCCGAGGCCCCCACCACGTCCTCCCGCTGAGCCTCCGATCGGGATTCCGCCCGGGGCTTCTCCGTGCCTCCGCCAGGCCCGCCGACACGGCCTGGCAGCGGGCTCGGGAGCGCCGCGCTCCTAGGATGGACAGTCAGGAATGTCCATGGACAGGAAATCCGGGAAGGGATGTGAGCGACATCGGAAGCGACGAGCGGCCGGGCGAGGGCGGAGACCCGAACCCAGAGAGCGCCGCGAACACCGAAGCCTCCGGCCACCGCGCCGCGGCCCTCGACTGGCTCGACGACTACGCCCGGCGCCGGGAACTCTCTGGCCTGCGCCGTCATCTGGTCCCGCGACGACCCGACGCCGACCCGACGGACATCGACCTGGCCTCGAACGATTACCTCGGACTCGGCCGGCACCCCGACGTCAAGGCCGGGGCGATCGACGCGGTGGAGACCTGGGGCGGTGGGTCCACAGGCTCGCGGCTCGTCACCGGTACGACGACCGCACACGCCGAACTCGAGGACGAACTCGCCGACTTCCTCGGCCACGAGGCCGCGCTCGTCTTCTCCTCGGGATACGCCGCAAACATCGGTGCCGTGTGCTCGCTCGCGTCGCGCGGCACACTCGTGGTTTCCGACGGTGGGAGCCACGCCTCGCTCGTCGATGCCTGCCGTCTCTCGCGCGCCCGGGTCGTGGTCACCGAACGTGGAGACGTCGAGCAGGTCCGCGCGGCCCTCGCCGAACGCACCGAGGAGCACGCGCTGTGCGTCACGGACTCGGTCTATTCGATCGACGGCAAGGTCGCCCCGATCGCGGAGCTCTACGCTGCGGCGCGGGAGAACGGCGCGGTGCTCATCGCGGACGAGGCGCACGCCCTCGGGGTGCGCGGCGCGGGCGGTAGCGGCCACGTCGCCGAGCTCGGCCTCGCCGGCCTCGAGGACCTCGTGGTCACCGCGAGCCTGTCCAAGTCGCTCGGTGCGCAGGGCGGCGTCGTGCTCGGCTCGCGCCGCGTGGTCGACCACCTCGTCGATACGGCGCGGACCTTCATCTTCGACACTGGTCTCGCCCCGGCGGCCGTCGGCGCCGCGCGCACGGCTCTCGACCTGCTGCGACGCGATCCCGATCTGCCCGAGCGCGTCCGCTTTCGTGCCGCGCAGATCGCGGAGGCGGCCGGGGCGGAGGCGCCGGACTCCGCCGTCATCTCCATCGTGCTCGGCGACCCGGAAACGGCCGTCGCCGCGCGCGACGCCCTGGCCGAGCGCGGCATCGGGGTGGGCTGCTTCCGCCCGCCGTCCGTCCCCGTCGGCACCTCGAGGCTGCGGCTTTCCGCTCGTGCCGACCTCACCGATGCGGACCTCGAGCGAACCGTCGGGGAGCTGAGCCAGGTACTCGCCGAGGTCCAGCCCGAGCGCTTCGGGGACGGGGCGGGCGAATGACGGCGGACCACGCGGCCCCGTCACCGCGGCTCCTCGTCGTCACCGGCACGGGAACCGACATCGGCAAGACGATCGTCACGGCGGCCGTCGCCGCGGTGCTCCGGGAACGGGGCCTGCGGGTAGGCCTGTGCAAGCCGGTGCAGACCGGGCTCGAGCCGGGAGAGGACGGGGACGTCGCCGAGGCGGCCGCGCTCGCCGGGGTCACCGACCCCGCCGACAGCGCCGAGTTCCACCGCTATCCAGAGCCGCTCGCGCCGGAGACCGCCGCGGCGCGCGCCTACATGGAGCCGCCGGAATCCGGCGCCCTGTGTTCGCGGATCGAGGGGTTTGCCGACGGCTTCGACATCGCGCTCGTCGAGGGCGCGGGCGGCGTGCTCGTGCGCCTCGGCCCCGAGCTCACGATCGTCGACCTCGCCGCGCGGCTGCGCGAGCGCGGCGCGGAAGTGGAGGCCCTCGTCGTCACCCGCGCGGCGCTGGGCACGCTCTCGGACACCGAACTCGCAGTCGACCGCCTCCGCGGCGCGGGTGTCCCCGTCGCAGGCACGGTGATCGGGGACTGGCCGCGCGAGCCCGGCCTGGCCGAGGAATGCAACGTCGCGGACCTGCCGCGGCTAACCGGAGTGCCTCTCCTCGGGCGTGTCCCCTCCGGCGCGGGGCGACTCGATGCTGGGGATTTTCGCCAGTCGGCGGGGAATTGGCTCGAAATACCGAGGTCCGGGGTCTTCTCGGGTTCATCCCGGCTAATATGAGACGAACGTCATGAACCGGCGCGGCGCCAGGCGCAGCGCGACAGCACGATGCAGGGAAGCAGGTAGCAGCGAGTGACCATCGCCTCGGACCAGATCGAGACCACACGCAGCAGCGGGGAGCGCGACATCCTCGATATCGCGAGGGAGCAGGTGCTCGAGCAGGGCATCGCGCTCGACGCCGCGCAGACCCTCGAGGTGCTCCGGCTCCCGGATTCGCGGCTCGAGGAACTCCTCCAGCTCGCCCACGACGTCCGTCTTGCGTGGTGTGGCCCCGAGGTCGAGGTCGAGGGGATCATCTCCCTCAAGACCGGCGGCTGCCCCGAGGACTGCCACTTCTGCTCGCAGTCCGGGCTCTTCGCCTCGCCCGTGCGCTCCGCGTGGATCGATATCCCCTCGCTCGTCGAATCGGCGAAGCAGACGGCGAAGTCCGGAGCCACCGAGTTCTGTATCGTCGCGGCCGTACGCGGCCCGGACAAGCGGCTGCTCTCGCAGGTCGCCGCCGGCATCGAGGCCATCCGCGCCGAGGTCGACATCCAGATCGCCTGCTCGCTGGGCATGCTCTCGCAGGAGCAGGTCGACGAGCTCGCCGGCATGGGCGTGCATCGCTACAACCACAACCTCGAGACCGCGCGTTCGCACTTCCCCAACGTGGTCACCACGCACACGTGGGAGGAGCGCTTCGAGACTCTGCGCATGGTGCGTGAGGCGGGTATGGAGGTGTGCTGTGGCGGCATCCTCGGCATGGGCGAGAGCCTCGAGCAGCGCGCCGAGTTCGCGGCCGATCTCGCCGCACTCGAGCCCGATGAGGTCCCGCTCAACTTCCTCAACCCGCGCCCGGGGACGCCGTTCGGCGACCTCGACGTGCTCGAGCCCACCGAGGCGCTCAAGTCCGTGGGCGCCTTCCGCCTCGCGCTCCCGCGCACGATCCTGCGCTACGCCGGTGGTCGGGAGATCACGCTCGGCGATCTCGGCGCGAAGAAGGGGATGATGGGCGGGATCAACGCCGTCATCGTCGGCAATTACCTCACCACGCTGGGGCGCCCGGCCGAGACGGATCTCGACATGCTCGAGGACCTCTCCATGCCGATCAAGGCCCTCAACGACACCCTCTAGATCGGGACGGACTCGTGGCGAGCAAGCACCCGGGCCCCGCAATGGGCCGACACACGATGACGGCGGGAGCCGCGGAACTCCAGTCCGCGCTCCTCGCCGCCGATGGTGCGGCCTTCGACCCGTTCACGGGCACCCCCGCGGGCGAGGAGCGCAAGCGGTTCCGCGCCGCGGAGCTGGGCCTCGAGGCGCCCCGCTACTGCCCGGTGTGCGGCCGCCGGCTCGTGACCCAGGTCCTCCACACCGGCTGGACCGCGAAGTGCTCGCGCCACGGCACAGCCGAGAGCGAGTTTCTCGACGCCCTTCGCGAGAGCGCCCGCGATCCGCTGGGGACCGAGGGATGAGCGGAGCCGGGACGGGGCCTAGCCCTCAAGCCGGGCAGTGGTCCGCACCGCGATCCGCACCGCAGTCCGGCTCGGCTCCCGGACCGGCTCGGGGGCGCCCCCGCGGTTCGGGTTCCGCGTCAGTCACGGCGCTCGGCGTCGCCCTGCCCTTCGTGGTGGTGGTCATGTCGTGGGTGATCGCCGGTCCGGGGCTCCGGGTCGTTTCCCTCGGCGACGGCTCGGGGGTCCCGACCTTCGGCTCCGAGGAGGTCAAGGTCTCCGCGACTCTCGTGCTCTCCGGGCTCCTTTTCGGTGCAGGGGCCGCAGCCGGTGTCGTCCTCTGGCGTCGGCACCCGCGACTCCGCCCCGTCCCCGCGGCTTTCGGCGCGTGGTTCCTCGTCGGGATCGCCGCCGCGTTCGCCGCCTACCTCGCCCCGGTGCTCGCCTCCGCGCTCCAGTCCACACTGCATGCCCACGGGACAATCGGGGAATCGCAAGCGGAACAGGTGATCGACCTCGCCCCGCGCCTCACCCGACAGGTGATGTCGGGCGGGGCGGGCGCGCAGCTCCTCGAGCTCGTCGCATCGGCGGCGTGGGCAGTCGGGGGCGCCGTGGGCACGTGGGCGGTGGCCTCCTCGCTGTCCTTTGACGACGACCTGCGATAATGGCACCAGGGCGCCGCTCGGCGCCCCGCCCACAGCGGCCACACCGGTACCCCGAAGAGGGCCCCGAGCACAGCAAGGAAGATTCAGCGATGACCAGCGCTTCTGCCATCGGTGCGCTCCATTCCGATCTCCGTGACCGAATCTCCAACTCCGAAACCGGCTGGACCGGGATCGAGGCCGACGAGCTGTGGGCCCGGGAGGTCCGCCGGCTCGCCGAGGAGCGGGACGCGACGATCCTCGCGCACAACTACCAGCTCGGCCCCATCCAGGACATCGCCCACCACGTCGGCGATTCGCTCGCCCTCTCGCGCATTGCCGCCGAGGCTCCCACCTCGACCATCGTCTTCTGCGGCGTCCACTTCATGGCCGAGACCGCGAAGATCCTCTCGCCCGAGAAGACCGTGCTCATCCCCGATGCCGCCGCAGGGTGCTCGCTCGCCGATTCGATCACGGCCGAGCAGCTCGCCGAGTGGCGCGACGAGCACCCCGGAGCGGTCGTGGTGAGCTACGTGAACACCACGGCGGCGGTGAAGGCGCTCACCGACGTGTGCTGCACGTCCTCCAACGCCGTGGACGTCGTCCGCTCGATCCCCGAGGACAAGGACGTCCTCTTCCTCCCGGACCAGTTCCTTGGCGCCCACGTGCGCCGCGAGACCGGCCGTGAGAACATGCACATCTGGGCCGGGGAGTGCCACGTGCACGCCGGGATCAACGGCAAGCAACTCACCGACAAGGCCGAGTCCCATCCGGGTGCCGAGCTGTACGTCCACCCCGAGTGCGGATGCGCCACGAGCGCGCTCTACCTCGCGGGAGAGGGGGCGGTCGAGTCCGACAAGGTGAAGATCCTCTCCACCGGCGGGATGGTCGACGCTGCCCGGACATCGGGATCGAATCAGGTCCTCGTCGCCACCGAGGTGGGCATGATCCACCAGCTGCGCAAGGCCGCCCCAGAGATCGAGTTCCTCGCCGTCAACGAGCGGGCATCGTGCCCGTACATGAAGATGATCACGCCTGCGGCCCTGCTCCGGAGCCTCACCGACGGCGCCGACGAGGTCGTTCTCGACCCAGAGACGGCCGCCGCCGCGCGCGGTTCCGTCGAGCGGATGATCGCTATCGGCAATCCCGGATCGGGGGAGTAGCCGGGTGGGCGAAATGACAGCGAAACGAGCAGAAACGCAGGCGCAGGCGCCGGAACCACAGACCCGCCGCTTCGTCGGTTCGGCAGACGCCGAGTTCACCCCCGGTCTCTCCGACACGGAGGGCGGGGTGCTGCGCGCTGCGCTGCGCGTCGCGCTCGACGAGGACCTCGCCTACGGCCCCGACGCCACCTCGATCGCCACGGTGCCCACCGACGCGCGGGCGACCGCCGATCTCGTCTCCCGCGCCGAGGGCGTGCTCGCCGGGGTCGAGGCCGTGCATGCGGTGCTCGACGAGATCGACCCCGGTAGCTCGGCCGTCGAGGTCCACGTTCGCGACGGAGAGCGGATCGCTCCAGGTGAGGCGGTCGCTACCCTCCACGGCTCGACGCGCTCGATCCTCTCCGCGGAGCGCACCTTCCTCAACCTCGTCTGCCACCTTTCCGGAATCGCCTCGGAGACTGCCCGCTGGGTCGAGGCGGTGAGCGGCACGGGCGCGCGGATCCGCGATTCCCGCAAGACCCTGCCCGGGCTTCGCCGGCTGCAGAAATACGCCGTGCGCGCGGGCGGGGGAGCGAATCACCGGCTCGGGCTCGGCGACGCGATCCTCATCAAGGACAACCACGTCGCGGCGGCCGGCGGGATCGAGAATGCCTTGCTCGCGGTGCGCGAGGAGTTCCCGGAGCTCCCCTGCGAGGTGGAGGTCGACGATCTCGACCAGCTCTCGGCGATGCTCGATGCCGGAGTCGATCTCGTGCTCCTCGACAATTTCCCGGTGTGGCAGACGCAGATCGCCGTGCAACGCCGCGACTCGCTCTCGCCGAACACGCTACTCGAGTCCTCCGGCGGCCTCTCGCTCGACACCGCCCGCGACTACGCCTCTACGGGCGTCGAGTACCTCGCGGTCGGTGCGCTTACACATTCGGTGCGCGCGCTCGACCTCGGCCTCGACTTCGCCGGCCCTTCGGGGAGGACCTAGACTCGAGCGGTCACCACGTACAGCGAAAGGAACGCCGTGCTCACCTATCTCGATCTGCGTGGAACCGAACTCGGAACCGCCGAGCTGCGCCGTACCCTGCCGCGCGGCGAGGTCGACGTAGCAGCAGCGATCGGCGCCGTCGCGCCGGTGGTCGAGGACGTCGCGGCCCGCGGAACGGCGGCCGCGCTCGACGCCGGTCAGCGTTTCGACGGGGTCAGGCCCTCGACCGTGCGCGTGCCCTCCGCCGTCATGCGCGAGGCGCTCGAGTCCCTCGATCCGGAGGTCGCCGAGGCCCTCCGTACCGCCATCGAACGGCTTCGTGCCGGGCACTCCGCCCAGCATCCCGCGGGCAAGGTCGCCGAGATCGCGCCGGGCGGCACGGTCAGCGAACGGTGGATCCCCATCGAGCGCGTCGGGCTCTACGTCCCGGGCGGCCGCGCGGTGTACCCGTCCTCGGTGCTCATGAACGTCGTGCCCGCGCAGGAGGCCGGTGTCGGCTCGCTCGTCGTGGCGAGCCCGCCGCAGGCCGAATTCGGCGGCTGGCCGCACCCGACGATCCTCGCCGCGTGCGTCCTGCTCGGCGTCGAGGAGGTGTGGGCCGTGGGCGGCGCGCAGGCCGTGGCGCTCATGGCGTACGGCTCGGACGCCTCCGACGGCGAAGGGGAAGGCGGCACGGGCGAGACGCTCGAGCCCGTCGACATGATCACCGGTCCCGGCAACGTATTTGTCACCGCCGCGAAGCGCCTCGTGCGTTCGGAGGTCGGCATCGATTCGGAGGCGGGTCCCACGGAGATCGCCGTGCTCGCGGACGATTCGGCCGATCCCGTGCACGTCGCTTACGACCTCATCAGCCAGGCCGAGCACGATCCCATGGCCGCCTCGGTGCTGGTCACGGACTCGGAGGAGTTCGCCGCGGCTGTCGATGCGGAGGTTGCCGCCCGGTACACGCACACGGTCAATGCGGAGCGGGTCGCCGAGGCGCTCGAGGGCCGGCAATCGGGGATCGTGCTCGTCGACGATCTCGAGGAGGGCCTGCGGGTCGTCGACGCCTACGCCGCCGAACACCTTGAGGTGCAGACCCGCGACGCCCGCGCAGTCGCTGCGCGCGTCCGCAATGCCGGGGCGATCTTCGTGGGCGCGTACTCCCCGGTGCCGCTCGGCGACTACGCCGCCGGCTCGAACCATGTCCTGCCCACGTCGGGCAGCGCGCGGCATTCCTCGGGGCTCTCGGTGTACACGTTCCTGCGCAACGTTTACACCATCGACTACGACGAGGCGGCGCTCAAGGAGATCGCCCCGACGATCGTCGCGCTCGCCGATGCGGAGCAGCTGCCCGCTCACGGCGAGGCGATCCGTTCCCGTTTCGAGGACCTGACGGCGGAGGAGCAGTAGATGGCACGACTCG
>NZ_DAINST010000024.1:3550-11771 GCF_036741115.1 Dietzia sp. | reverse complement strand
GAGGAGCTCCCGCTGCGGGACAACCTGCGCGGGCAGCACCCGTACGGTGCTCCGCAGGAGGGCGCGCCCGCGCGCCTCAATGTCAACGAGAACCCGTACCCGCCGAGCGACGCGCTCGTCGCCGCGATCGCCGAGGGCGCGGCGAAGGCAGCGGCGGACCTCAACCGTTACCCGGACCGGGACGCGGAAAAGCTCCGCGGCGCCCTGGCCGAATACTTCTCGGCCCAGACCGGCGTATCCGTGGGCATGGAGAACGTGTGGGCGGCGAACGGCTCGAACGAGGTGCTCCAGCAACTCCTCCAGGCCTTTGCCGGCCCGGGGCGGAGCGCGATGGGCTTCGTGCCGAGCTACTCGATGCACCCGCTGCTGTGCGCGGGGACGGACACCGAGTTCATCGCCGTCCCGCGCGCCGAGGACCTTTCGATCGACACAGCGGCGGCGGTCGCGGCGATCGCCGAGCGCAGGCCGGACGTGGTCTTCGTGACCACCCCGAACAATCCCACGGGGCACGTCGCGTCGCGCGAGCAGCTCGTCGCGATCCTCGACGCCGCGCCCGGGATCGTCATCGTCGACGAGGCCTACGCGGAGTTCTCCCCGTCGCCGTCTGCGGCGGAACTGCTCGCCGACTACCCGACGAAGCTCGTGGTCTCGCGCACGATGAGTAAGGCATTCGCCTTCGCCGGCGGGCGCCTCGGCTACTTCGTTGCCGACCCCGCCTTCGTCGACGCCGCGCTGCTCGTGCGCCTGCCGTACCACCTGTCGGTGATCTCGCAGGCCGCCGCGACGGCGGCCCTCGGCTTCGCGCGGGAGACGCTCGGCAACGTCGCCCACATCGCCGCCGAGCGCGAGCGCATCGCCGCGGCGCTGCGCGAGTACGGATACGACGTGCTGCCGAGCGAGTCGAACTTCCTGCTCTTCGGCCACTTCGCCGAGCCCACCAGAGCATTCGAGCGGTACATGGCCGACGGGGTCATGGTTCGGGACATCGGAATCCCGGGCCGACTACGGATGAGCGTCGGCCTCGACGAGGAGAACGACAGGTTCCTCGAACTCAGCGCCCGCTACGCCGCCGACGAACTCGCCCGCTGATCCCACATCGCCCGCGCGGGCGATACGCTGGGAATATCGGTTCGAACACAATCAGCAGACTCCCGAGGAGAGGCCCATGGCCGAGAACACGGCGGCGAACACGCCGAGCAGTCGCGCGGGGCGCATCGGTCGCGCCGAACGCGCCACGTCCGAGTCCTCTATTTCGGTAGAGATCGACCTCGACGGCACCGGCTCCACCGAGATCTCCACGGGCGTCCCGTTCTTCGACCACATGCTCACCGCCTTCGGTAAGCACGGCTGCTTCGACCTGCGCGTCGAGGCGAAGGGCGACATCGAGATCGAGGCCCACCACACCGTCGAGGACACGGCGATCGTGCTGGGGACCGCGTTCCGCGAGGCACTCGGCGACAAGGCCGGGATCCGCCGCTTCGCGGAGGCCAAGATCCCCATGGACGAGACCCTCGCCGAGGCCGTCGTCGACCTATCGGGGCGCCCGTACTTCGTGCACACAGGCGAGCCCGAGGCGATGGTCACCTACGTCGTCATCGGCCACGACAGCGCGCCGTACGGCACGGTCCTCAACCGTCACGTGTTCGAGAGCTTCGCCGCACACGCGGGAATCGCGCTGCACGTGCTCGTGCACTACGGTCGCGACCCGCACCACATCACCGAGGCCGAGTACAAGGCCGTGGCCCGCGCGCTCCGCGCCGCATGCGAGCCGGACCCCCGCGTCTCGGGAATCCCGTCGACCAAGGGGGCGCTCTAACTGCTCAGCGGCGCGCGCTCGCCGCATCACAAGACACGAGGAAGGAACCGGTAGGGAAGTTGTCCGCACGGCGAGAAGAGAGCACCCCGGGCGGAGCGCCCGAGGCCGGTTCAGAAACCGGCTACGGGATCGATTCGGGGATCGATTCCGGGAGCAATTCCGGGAACACTCCCGCGGAGCAGAAGATCATTTCGATCCCGGGCATGATCCCGGCGTTCCTCCTCGTCCTCCTCGCCTTCGGTGGCTGGGCACTGCTCCTGCCGGTGATCCCGCTCCACATCGTCCGCTCCGGCGGCGGCGACGTCCTCGCCGGCGCGAGCACCGGTGTGTTCATGGCGGTCACAGTGCTCACGCAGATCCTCACCCCGCGCCTGCTGCGCAGGTTCGGGTATCGCCTCGTGCTCGGTGCGGGCGCGCTGTTGCTCTCCGGTCCCGCGGCGCTGTATCTACTCGGCGCCGAGGCGGCCGTCGTCCTGCCGGTGTCGGCGGTCCGCGGCGCGGGCTTCGGCATGCTCACCGTCGCGGGCTCGGCGCTCGTCGCGGAGCTCGCCCCGCCGTCGCGCCTCGGCCGCGCCACCTCGCTCATAGGCCTGGCCATCGGCGTCGCCGAGGCGGGATTCCTTCCTCTCGGTCTCTACACCTTCGAGCACCTCGGGCTCGAGTTCCCCGCGATCACGGCGAGCGCCCTGGCGGTCGTCGGCCTCGGCGCCGCCATCCGCGTCCCGCAACTGTTCCCACAGGACCCGGCGAAGGACGACGCCCAGATGATCCGCGGCCACGGCATCGCCTACCGCCTTGCCCCAGCTATGGCCCTCATGCTCACCGTCGCCATGGCCTTCGGCGTCACCTCCACCTTCCTGCCGCCCTCCCTGGATGACGTCGGAGGTGCCGGTGCCGGCATGGCCGGACTCGCGCTCTCGATCGTCGGCGTCATGGTGGTCGTCGGGCGCACGATCGCCGGGACGCGAGCCGACCGCAACGGGCCGGGGGACTACATTCCGATCGGCATGGCCTCGGCGGCCATCGGTGTCGGCGGCTTCGGGCTGCTCGCCGCGCTCGGCGCCCCGTTCTGGGCGTTCCTCGTCGCGGCCATGTTCTTCGGTTTCGGTTTCGGCGCCATCCAGAACGAGTCGCTCCTCGGCGCGTTCCAGCGCCTCCCGAAATCGCAGCTCGGCACCGCCTCGGCGGGCTGGAACATCGCCTTCGACGGCGGTACCGGCCTCGGCGCCCTCGTCATCGGCCTCTTCGCCTTCGCCGGCTACTCGGCGATGTTTTGTATCGCCGCGGCGGCGTGCGTGCTCGTCGGCACCCTCATCACGCCGTACTGGCGACATCTCGTGGCCACCGGAAACGCAGTGCACTAGCGCCCTGCGTCGCCCGAGCTCTCCGGACGCACCTGCCACCCACACCGCACCAATGGATAGGCTCTCAACCATGCAGAAAAAGGTCGCACTCCTCGACTACGGATCGGGGAACCTCCGCTCCGCCCAGCGGGCGCTCGAGCGCGTGGGCGCCGAGGTCGAGCTCACCTCGGACCCGGCCGTCTCTCTCGCCGCGGACGGGCTCCTCGTTCCGGGAGTCGGCGCCTTCGCCGCCTGTATGCGCGGGCTGTCCGCCGTCAAGGGCGAGCGAATCATCGGCGAGCGGCTCGCCGGCGGAAGGCCGGTGCTGGGCATCTGCGTCGGCATGCAGATCCTCTTCGAGCGCGGCGTCGAGTTTGCCGACGGTCGTCACGAGCTGGACGAGGGCGACGCCGCAGTTGCGGGTGGCGAACCGGGCGAGGGTCCGGCCGTGGCGAGCACGCCCGGCGCCGGGGAGTGGCCCGGGACCGTCGAGCGCCTCGACGCGCCGGTCCTGCCGCACATGGGCTGGAACACGGTCGATGTCGCCGAGGGCTCGGAGATGTTCGCGGGACTCGACCCCGAGACCCGCTTCTACTTCGTCCACTCCTATGGGGTGCGGCGCTGGGAGATGGAGCCCAGCGAGCGCATCGCCGCCCCGCTGGTCTCGTGGACCACGCATGGCGTGCCGTTCGTCTCCGCGGTGGAGAACGGCCCGCTGTGGGCCACGCAGTTCCACCCGGAGAAATCCGCCGACGCCGGCGCGCAGCTCCTCGAGAACTGGCTGACCCGTCTTGGGTAGCGGCGGCGGTCCCGATTCCGGCCACGACTCCGGCCCGGGCCGGACTGCAGGCCGCGATGCCGGCGACGCGAGGGCGCCGATCAGCTTCGCCGCGATCGCGCTCGTCGTCGTCTCCGCGGCGATCGTCGTCCTCTTGCTCACCACGGCGGCGGTCGCGTTCCTGCCCGTCGGCGCGAAGCCGTGGGCGGCGTTTATGGGGATCGGGCTCACCATCGCCGCGATGGCGCTCGCCTCTCGGTACATGACCGCGAAGGCACTCGCTCGGGACGATGAGCGCGCCGCGCGGAGGCGCGGGGAGCCCGGGGGAACCGCGGAACGCCCCGAGGGCCGAGCGTAGAGGTGGTACCGATTCGGCAGTGCGCACCGGGCACACATAACCTGGACACGTGAAACTAGAGCTCTTGCCCGCAGTCGATGTCGCCGATGGTCAGGCCGTGCGCCTCGTCCAGGGCGAGGCCGGCAGCGAAACGACGTACGGAGATCCCCTCGACGCCGCCTTGCAGTGGCAGGCCGACGGAGCGGAATGGGTCCATCTCGTGGACCTCGACGCCGCGTTCGGCCGAGGGGCCAACCGCGAACTGCTCGCCGAGGTGGTCGGGAAGCTCGACGTCAAGGTCGAGATGTCCGGCGGCATCAGGGATGATGCCTCGCTCGAGGCGGCGCTCGCCACGGGCTGCACCCGGGTCAACCTCGGCACGGCCGCGCTCGAGAACCCCGAGTGGTGTGCCTCGGCCATCGCCCGCCACGGGGACCGGATCGCCGTGGGCCTCGACGTGCGCGTCGTCGACGGGGAGCCGCGCCTCCGCGGCCGCGGCTGGGTGAGCGACGGCGGAAACCTCTGGGATGTGCTCTCGCGGCTCGATTCCGACGGCTGCGCCCGATACGTGGTCACCGACGTCTCGAAGGACGGAATGCTCTCGGGGCCGAACCTCGACATGCTCTCGCAGGTATGCGAGGCCACCTCGGCGCCCGTGGTCGCCTCCGGTGGTGTCTCATCGGTCGCGGACCTCGAGGCGATCGCCACGCTCGTGCCCAAGGGAGTCGAAGGCGCGATCGTGGGGAAGGCGCTCTACGCGGGGCGGTTCACGCTCCCCGAGGCGCTCGCCGCGGTGAGCAACTAGGGAACCCGCCTCCGGGTCGCTATCCTGGCCCTCTAGCTGGGATCGAGCCGCCCGGGGCGGCAGCATCACCCGGGGGCACGCGGAGCGTGCAGCACTCATCACCCCCGCCGGGCTCGAACGACAGGCGCAGCCCACGGCACCGTGGGGGCGGGAAGCGAACGACGAAGGACGCATGCGATGACCGAACACATGATGCCGACGGACCTGCCGGTCGATCCAGAGAAGGCGATGTCCGTCGCCGCCGCGGCGCTCGATGCCGCATGGGACCCCTTCGTCGCCGGCCTCGGCGCCAAGGCCTCCCGCTTCAAAGAATCGCCGACGGACTTCGCAACCGAGGTCGATCTCTCGCTCGAGCGGCAGATCACCGATGCGCTCCAGTCGGGCACGGGTCTCGAGGTCCACGGCGAGGAGTTCGGCGGGCCGCCGGTCAACGATGGCACGCTGTGGGTCCTCGACCCCGTCGACGGGACGGCGAATTACTCGCTCGGCATCCCGGACGTGGCGATCATGGCGGCGCTGATCCACAAGGGCCAGCCGGTCGTCGCGCTCACGTGGCTGCCGCTGCTCGGCATGCGTTTTTCCTCGATGGCGGGCAAACCACTCGAGGTCGACGGCAGGGCGATCGAACCGGTCGCCGACTCGTCGATCCGCAACGTCGCCGTCGGGCTCGGCTCGATGAATTCCGGGAACCGTGGCACCTACACCTCCGCGTTCCGGAGGGAGGTCGTCGAGCAACTCTCGGTCCGGGCTGCCCGCACGCGCAAGTTCGGCTCCACGGGCGTCGATCTCGCGTACGTCTCGTCCTCGCGCCTCTCGGCCGCGGTGACCTTCGGGCACTACGCCTGGGACAACGCCCCGGGCGCCTGCCACGTCCGCGCGGCCGGTGGCATCGTCACCGACCTCGCCGGCGACGACTGGAACATCGAGTCGCAGTCCCTGCTCGCCGCGAGCCCGCGCGCGCACGGCGAGATCCTCGATCTCATCCGTGAGCTCGGCGACCCCGCCACCGTCACCGAGGCGGGGCGTCGCTGGGAGAACCGGCTCCCCGATCCCGAGCGCCAGTGGCTGGAGGAGGGCCGATGAGCCTCGCAGTGCGCGTCATCCCGTGCCTCGACGTCGATGCCGGGCGCGTCGTCAAGGGCGTCAACTTCCACGATCTCCGCGACGCCGGTGATCCCGTCGAGCTGGCGGCCAAGTACGACGAGGAAGGCGCCGACGAGCTCACGTTCCTCGACGTCACGGCCTCGTCCTCGGGCCGCTCCACGATGATCGACGTCGTGCGCCGTACCGCCGATCAGATCTTCATCCCGCTCACCGTGGGCGGGGGAGTGCGCACGGAGGAGGACGTCGACGAGCTCCTCCGCGCGGGCGCGGACAAGGTGAGCGTCAACACCGCCGCCATCGCGCGGCCCGAGCTCCTCGGCGAGCTCTCCCGCCGCTTCGGCGCGCAGTGCATCGTGCTCTCGGTCGACGCCCGCACCTGGACGCCGGATTCGGGCGCCGACTCGGGTAGCGAACCCACGCCCTCGGGCTGGGAGGTCACCACCCACGGCGGACGCCGCGGCACCGGCATCGACGCCGTCGAGTGGGCCCGCCGCGGAGAGGAGCTCGGGGTCGGGGAGATCCTGCTTAATTCGATGGACGCCGACGGGACGAAATCCGGATTCGACCTCGACATGCTCCACGCCGTCCGGGCGGCAGTGTCCATCCCGGTGATCGCCTCGGGCGGCGCAGGCCGTGCCGCGGACTTCCCCGAGGCCGTCGGGGCGGGCGCCGATGCGGTGCTCGCCGCGAGCGTGTTCCACTTCGGCGAACTCGGCATCTCATACGTCAAAGACGCGCTTCGTGGGGCCGGGTGCGTGGTCCGATGAGCGAGGCGGGAACCGGGCCCGAGACCGGAGCCGAGGCACAGGCCGACCCCGAGCTCGACCCGGAGCTCGCCGCGCGCCTCAAGCGCGCCCCCGACGGCCTCGTGCCGGCGATCGCGCAGGACGTCGCCACAGGCCGCGTGCTCATGATGGCGTGGATGGACGACGTCGCACTCGCGCGCACGCTCGCCACGCGCAAGGGCACGTACTACTCGCGCTCGCGCGGGGAGTATTGGGTCAAGGGCGAATCGAGCGGGCACACGCAGTACGTGCACACCGTCGAGCTCGATTGCGACGCGGACACGATCCTGCTCCGGGTCGACCAGACCGGGGCCGCATGCCACAACGGGACGTTCAGCTGTTTCGACACCGAGACGCTGCTGGAGGAGGAGGAATAGGGCCATGCCCTTCATCGAGATCAAGCAGTTCGCGGGCGACGACGACGCGGAGAAGAAATCCGAGATCCTCGCCGCCGTGACCGCCGCGTACTGCGAGGCCACGGGCAAGGACCCGGCGAAGGTCCACGCGATCCTCACCGAGGTGCCGCCCGGGCAGTGGGCCGTCGGCGGGAAGACCTTCTAGGCCTCCCAGCCGAGCGTCACTGCGGTAATCCCCGAGAGGATCCCGCCGAGGCCTTCGACGCAGTCGCCCGGAACGTGCCAACGCAACAGAACAAGGCAGCGCTCCCACACACCAGGAGCCCATCAAGGAGAACAATGCCGCTTCCCCACGGAGACCACGTCACCTCGCGGGCGGCGTTCCGGGAACTGGCGCGGAGGCACCGCGTTGTGCCCGTCGTCCGCTCCCTGCTCGCCGACGCAGAGACCCCGCTCTCGGTCTATGACAAGCTCGCCGCCGACCGCCCGGGGACCTTCCTCCTCGAATCCGCGGAGAACGGCCGAAGCTGGTCGCGCTGGTCGTTCATCGGTTGCGGTTGCCGCGCGGCTCTCACGGTGGATGACGGCGGACGCGCCCGGTGGCTCGGGCAGGTCCCGGAGGGCGCCCCGTCCGGATCGGACCCGATCGCCGCTCTCTCCGAGACGCTGGAACTGCTGTCCACCGAGCCGATCGACGGCCTCCCGCCGCTGAGCAGCGGCCTGGTCGGCTACCTCTCCTACGAGGTCGTCCGGCGCATTGAGCGCCTCGGCGAGCACACCGAGGACGATCTCCACATCCCCGAGATGATCCAGATGCTCGCCTCGGACATGGCGGCCCTCGACCACCACACCGGGCACGTCTACCTCATCGCCAATGCGGTCAACTGGGACGGAAGC